>NZ_LWGJ01001515.1:0-1485 GCF_001635845.1 Oleiphilus sp. HI0132
CAACCTAAAGTCAATGGCTATGTACGGTGGTATCGCTGCAGAGCCTCAGAAAAAGAGACTCATTGAAGGTGTTGATATTCTGGTCGCGACGCCAGGACGTTTACTTGAAATGGTCTATGACCGTGCAGTTCATTTTGACGAACTAGAAGTCCTGATCTTAGACGAAGCCGATAGAATGCTAAACATGGGTTTTATTGATGAGATCAATAAAATCATTGATCGCCTTCCGAGCGAGCGTCAAAGCTTGTTGTTTTCTGCAACCCTAACCGATGACGTACGCTTCCTCGCTAAGACGGTTAAAGACGAAGCCTTGGAAATCGCCATTTCGCCCGAGGCAACTGCCGCGACCACCATTGACCAGTGGTTGATTACGGTCGATAAAGATAAAAAGTCTGCGCTATTGAGTCATCTCATTATTGAGAATCAGTGGGATCAGGCGCTAATTTTTATTGAGAAAAAACATGGCGCTGCGAAACTTGCCGCTCAGTTAGGCAAACGAGGTATTCACGCAGAAGCAATTCACGGTGACCGTAGCCAAGCAATGCGAGCTAAAATACTGAATGATTTCAAATCTGGCGAAATTAAGTTCTTGGTGGCTACCGGAGTCGCTGCACGCGGAATTGATATTGGTAAGTTAAGCCGAGTGGTTAACTATGACCTGCCCTTTAAGCCTGAGGAATACATTCATAGAATTGGACGAACAGGCCGAGCAGGTGCCATTGGCGAAGCGATCTCATTTGTCTCAATGGGAGATTTTAAGAATCTTTGTGCAATAGAGAGCCGGCTAGGTCATATTATTGAGCGAAAAGAAATTGAAGGCTTCCCTGTGAGAAAAGTCGTGCCCGTATCTATTTTAAATTACGTACCGAAGAATAAGCGACCAGCGAATAAAAAGACTGAGCAGAAAAAACAGGACTCCCCAAAAAAGAAGATTAACCGCAATAAGCCCAATACAACGAGCACCAGCGCTAAGCGCCCTGCAAAGACCACAAATAAAACCATATGGGGTGATAGATAGTGCGCTATAGCCATTTGCCCTATAGCGCACTCGACTAAGCACAAAGGGTTCTTGGCCTAACACCTTTCGCAGCGTTACAATGATGATTCACTCGCTTTTATGGAGGTGCTTGTTATGTCTATTGCTCCTAGAATCGAAGCTCACTTGTCGCGCGTTGGCGTGCACTACGACCTCATTCAACACCCTGAATCTCATACCAGTTTAGCTAGTGCCAGACTTGCTAACGTGCCAGCCAAACAAATGGCAAAAGCCGTTATCACCCACGATGGCGATAACTACCGACTCTGTGTCATACCTGCAACACATCAGCTTGTTCCTGATCTGCTCAACCAGCATATGGGCAAGGCCTCGCATTATCGCTTGGTCGATGAGTGTGAACTCAAAAGCTTATTTGATGATTGCGAAGAAGGTGCGGTTCCTGCACTAGGCCAAGTCTATGGCTTACCAGTAGTTTGGGATAAAAGCTT
>NZ_LWGJ01001516.1:0-770 GCF_001635845.1 Oleiphilus sp. HI0132
CCTCAAAATAATATGGCAAAAATACACCTGAATATTTATCTTCAATAAACTCAAAATCCTCAGAATTAACTTTGCTTAAAGTCTTATGATAGCTTTCTTTTAATATTTCAATATTCATACATTGCCACTTATAAAGTTTTTCGATTTATTAGTATTCAAAGCGATCTATAGTTGCCTTGATAAATAGATAAATTTGACTAGATAACTATTTTGCTCATGATTAACCACTCTTCAACTTGTTCTAGGGTCTTCTTTGAAACATCCGAGTTAAAGCATATCTTAATTTGATCAATACTGTGAAATTTCCCTTCTTTCAACTTCAAACCTAATGTTGCCCGCTCGGGCTTCAATATTTTATAGACGTAATACTTCCTTAAAATAATTCTATTATGATAAGAAGCAACACAGTTATGTTGTACAGTTCCTTCATTCATTAATGCATGATTGTTTGTAATAGGGATGACGAATTCATTCCCTCGAACAGGCGGCTCCGTATAGTAAATCAAAGGTGTATTACTGCATTCCTTTTCATTAATTTTAACGGCCAATTTATCATGCAATTGTTTTAATGAGCGGAGATTATTACAGGCAAGTATTAAGGACAAAATTTTAGGTATACCTAACTCTTCCCCCATATTTATTGTATCGTCAAAACTCTGATCAAAATGATCCCAGCTCCAGTTCTGTCCAAACTGATTAATCAAGTTTGATGTTTTAAACTGAGGAAAACGATCTATCAACTTTAAAAGTCGCTCGTCGATATATGGCAG
>NZ_LWGJ01001517.1:0-1163 GCF_001635845.1 Oleiphilus sp. HI0132
CTCGTGTTTGAATGTTGATGAGCGAGAGATTCGGCGGGGTTGTCCAAGTTATACCATTGAATCAGTTCGCGAGATGCGTCAAGAGCTTGGTGATCAGGCCTTGAGTATCGTCATGGGGACTGATGCTGCGCGAGGTTTAAGAACCTGGCGTCAGGCAGAGCAGCTATCAAAGCAGACGCATATTGTTGTTGTAAAGCGCCCGGGTGAACTTGAAGGCGATATAAAGCAATGTCTGGAGCAACTTGGCTTTGAATGGGTTATGTCTGCCAATTACTTGCATGAGCAGCCGGGCGGCTTAGCTTTGATGCTTGATTTGACGCAGTTAGATATCTCTAGCACTGCCATTCGTGAAGCGGTCAGGAAAAATAAAAGCATTCGTTACCTTGTGATAGGTGCGGTTGAAGACTATATCTGTGATAATGCGCTTTATCGAGAGTGAGTTGCTGTTTTGAAACGCTGTTTCAGAGCAGGCAAAATTAACCAAATGGGGAACACAAAGAACGTATGCAAACTGAAGAATTGAAAACTGTAGTGGTCGAGGCTTTAGAGGATCTTAAAGCTGATAATATCTGTGTGCTGGATGTTAAAGATAAAACTAGCGTCACAGACTATATGGTGATCGCTTCAGGGACTTCGAGCAGACACGTTAAGTCTCTTGCAGAAAATTTGGTTTCCGAAGTAAAAGATAAAGGCGGACGGCCTTTAGGTATTGAAGGTGCTGATGGCAGTGACTGGGTTTTGGTTGATCTGGGCGAGGTTGTCGTTCATGTGATGCTTCCCGCTTCACGCACATTTTATGACCTGGAAGGCTTTTGGCGTGATGGCCCGGATGCCAGTGCCTCAATGACTGAGCATTAACTATAGCCTTTTCTTTAGTTTTTCCTTTGGCTTATGTAATAAGCATAATTCAATCTCTGCACTGTTTGTGAATTGCGATAGCGATGAAAATAAAAATACTTGCTGTTGGTACTAAAATGCCGAAGTGGGTGACGGAAGGCGCAAACGAATATGTTAAGCGCCTTCCTAAAGACCTTCCTTTAGAGTTTATCGAGATTCCCTTGGGGAATCGTAGTAAGAATGCCGATATCAAGCGCGCTATTCAAAAAGAGAGTGCGGCTATACTCGCTCAAATTAATAGTCAGGATCATGTTGTTGCGCTTGAG
>NZ_LWGJ01001518.1:0-624 GCF_001635845.1 Oleiphilus sp. HI0132
AGTTTCACGCTTAATTTGAGCCACTCGAATTAAGGGGAAGGCCATTTATACAGTGGCCTCAAAGGTCAGCAAATGGCACGAGCATGCCTAAAAGTAGACCTTCGAAAGAGATCTGATCAGACTTTTTTGCGTTTGTGCCTGTGAAGTCCGCAAAGTGGACATATAGTGTCCTTGCCAGATAAGGATAAAACGGTGAGAGTTTGGGGGCATCAAGACTTGAAAAAAGTAAGGACAAGTTTTTAATAAACTCAAAATGTGCCGACTTCAAAGATACAAACTTACCAGCTAATCGATACTGTTATCTTCTTTGTGTAGAATTCTTAGTAAACCCAAAGGGGCATTTTTGGAGTTTCTACTAAAGTCAGTGATATCTTTGCTTCCTAGGTCAAAGCCCGATTTAAAAACTTCATCTCGAAGGTTGCTAAATGTGAAGTCTAGTATTTCTTGAGCGTCATCCGACCCAAAAAGATTATAATAGCTCTCTACTAGAATTCCTTGCTGGTCAATTGGTTTGAAAGGAGAACGCGAAATAATTTGATGATGAAAGCCCATGATATAACCTGAAATCAATTTGTTACGTTTTGAAATTGAAATTAACTCGACTGGACTGATAGGCATTAACAT
>NZ_LWGJ01001519.1:0-1382 GCF_001635845.1 Oleiphilus sp. HI0132
AATTGTTACCTCTGTGCCGCGTGCTGCATTTAGTTTTGCGACAGAAAAGCTTCGTAAGCCAGTTTTAATTCCTGTGTGTGCTAGTAACAGAATTAATACGCCTGAGATTGCAGAAGATATTATCGAAAAGGGTGAGGCAGATTTAGTCTCTATGGCACGCCCTTTACTGGCTGACCCTTTCTTCGTATCGAAAGCCGAGGCGGGCAAAGGCGATGAAATCAATACTTGTATTGCATGTAATCAGGCATGTTTGGATCACACTTTTCAGATGAAAAGGGCGTCGTGCTTGGTGAATCCTCGAGCTTGTCATGAAACTGAGTTGAAATATTTGCCGACTCAGGACAAGAAGCGAGTTGCGGTTATCGGTGCGGGGCCAGCAGGCATGTCTGCTTCAACGGTATTGGCTGAGCGGGGTCATCAGGTGAGTTTGTTTGATGCAAGCGACAAGATTGGCGGGCAGTTTAACATTGCCAAGCAAGTGCCGGGCAAAGATGACTTTAATGAGACCATGCGCTACTTCGGTAAGATGATTGAAAAGTATGGCGTTGACCTTCGTTTGAATACTTGGGTTGAAGCCGAAGACCTCATCAAAGAGGGGTTTGATGAGGTGATTGTCGCCACGGGTATTTCTCCTCGAACGCCTCCAATTCCTGGTGTTGAACATCAAAAGGTTATGAGTTATCTGGATGTTTTGCGTGATAAAAAGCCTGTTGGTGAGAAAGTAGCCATAATTGGTGCAGGCGGTATTGGTTTTGATGTTGGTGAGTTCCTAGTTCATAAGCACGGAGAAACGCCAGAGGCCGAAAAGCAGCAGTGGTATAAAGAGTGGGGGGTTGATACGCAGCTGAACAATCGTGCAGGCCTAATTGATCCTCAGGTCTCTGCCCCAGAGCGTGAGGTGTTCCTGCTACAAAGAAAAGAGAGTGCTCTAGGTAAGAATCTAGGCAAGACTTCTGGTTGGGTTCATCGAGCTGTGCTTAAGCAAAAGCATGTCACCATGATTCCTGGTTGTCAGTATGATCAGATTGATGACGAAGGCTTGCACATCACAGTGAACGGTAAGTCCCGCACTTTAGAGGTAGATAACGTGATTTTGTGTGCAGGACAGGACTCAAATCGTAAGTTGGCAGATGCTTTGTTGGAAGCGGGTGCTGAGGGTAAAGGGATGAAGGTTCATGTTATCGGTGGTGCAGACCTCGCAGCTGAGCTGGATGCAAAACGAGCCATTGACCAAGGTTCCCGTTTGGCCGCTGAAATTTAATCTCTATAGAGGCTTTTATAAACTAGGCTGCCTTAACCCAATTGATGAAGTCTGACTGATTCATCGGTTTTGCAAAAAGGTAGCCTTGAACTCCTTTTACATCCTTCTTACGCAGTACTTC
>NZ_LWGJ01001520.1:0-910 GCF_001635845.1 Oleiphilus sp. HI0132
TTATCGTCATTGCCTTAAGGGTTTGTATTCTTTCTTCTCAATAGTTCGATCATAGCCGCGCATCTAAAGGACTAAAATATTCATGCTCGCCCGCTCTTATAAAACTTTATCTGTCATATCTCTAAGTTTCATTTTAATTGCTTGTGGTAGGCAGGATGATTTGATAATTCCCGCCGAAGTTGAACCCGAGCCTAGTCCTTATTGTTTGGAAGATTCTCCTTACGAGACACCAGTGTTGCTCGATAGTGTATCGTTTTCTGGTCTTCCATTTAGCTTTGATTATAGGCAGTTTGATTATCAGTTTAATTTAGAGCATTTGTCAGACATTACTACGCTAGGCTTTGCTCAGGTTGAACAGTTCTTCGCTCCAAACGTTTTGCCTGAGTTAACTCAAGCAGATTCTCTCGGTGAAACTGTACTTTCTACACTTCAGTTTGAAAGGCTTGATCAGGCGGCTATTGAGGTTCGCGAATTTGGTGTAATCGTTGAGCATTCTCATAATAATGACACGAGGCAGTTTGATGTTGATCTTTCAGAAAACACTTCGTTAGTCGATATTACTCTTAAACCTGGCAAAAACGAGATTTCGTTAGAAGTTACGGCGTCCTTACAGATGCCGTATTCAGGGCTTGAGTGCGAATTAGACGAGAGGTTACGAAATCTCGTACTGCTAGATGACGGGGGCGAAAGTACCGAAGAAACACAGAACGCTGTATTAGAGCTCCAAGGAATGCGGCGGAATGTAGAACAGGTTTTAACTTATAATTTCGTAATATTTCGAGATGAAGCTGATGAGCTTGAAATTACCGACTTTGCTAATCCTCTAGCTCTGTTTGATGAAAATTCACTTGAATCGAATAATCTTTCACTATCAGGTGATTATTTGGTACTTGGTTCGCCAAAGGAAGAT
>NZ_LWGJ01001521.1:0-284 GCF_001635845.1 Oleiphilus sp. HI0132
TTCTTTCTTCTCAATAGTTCGATCATAGCCGCGCATCTAAAGGACTAAAATATTCATGCTCGCCCGCTCTTATAAAACTTTATCTGTCATATCTCTAAGTTTCATTTTAATTGCTTGTGGTAGGCAGGATGATTTGATAATTCCCGCCGAAGTTGAACCCGAGCCTAGTCCTTATTGTTTGGAAGATTCTCCTTACGAGACACCAGTGTTGCTCGATAGTGTATCGTTTTCTGGTCTTCCATTTAGCTTTGATTATAGGCAGTTTGATTATCAGTTTAATTTAG
>NZ_LWGJ01001522.1:0-438 GCF_001635845.1 Oleiphilus sp. HI0132
TATAAAGAGCTGAGACTGGAAGGTGCCACCAGTAAATCCTGGACAACACAGGACGGTCGATTTCGGCCTGGAAAACCAATCGACAGAGGCCTCATCTACAAACTGCTTCATAATCGTACTTACCTCGGTGAGCTTCGGCACAAGAACCAATGGTACGAAGGCAAGCACGACGCCATCATTGATCAAAAACTTTGGGATGACGTTCACTCAATACTATCGATCAATGGGCACAAACGCGGCAACTACACCCGCGCAAAGATCCCATTTCTTCTCAAGGGGATGGTCTTCGCAGAAGATGGTCGAGCGCTTACAACATGGAGCTCAACCAAAAAGAAAAGCGGTAGGCGGTACCGCTATTACATTAGCACCCGCGATACCAAAGAATATTCTGGCGCCTCAGGCTTACCGAGAATACCCGCCGCTGAATTGGAGTCGGCC
>NZ_LWGJ01001523.1:0-1565 GCF_001635845.1 Oleiphilus sp. HI0132
CCCTATTATGGTATTTACGACTTGATGAATGAGCAGAATCTGCAACTGACGGTTGGCCTGGATATCATCATGCGCAAGAATATTATCAAACAGACAAAACAAGAAAATACCGAGATATATCGTCATATGTCGCCGATCAATCACATTAATGAAGCGGCACCTCCTTTCCTCATCATTCATGGCGATAAAGATTCGCTGACGTCTCTAGGGGAAGCGCAATACTTTGCCAGTCGGCTAGATGAAGTGTCTAAGCAAAGTGTGGAGTTTGCCGAGATCGGGGGGGCGCAACACGCCTTTGATGTATTCTCTTCGCTACGCAGCGACTATGTATTATTAGGGGTTGCTGAGCGTCTTGAGCAATGGCATCGAGATTTTCTTAAGAAAAATAAAGGAAATTAAAGAAAACTCCTATTTAGCGACAAAATATGTCGCTCCGCTCCATATTATAGATCCTGTACTTACTTAGCAGCACACATTAAATGCTGCTGACCTATATCATCAGGAGATCTAATATGTTCAGAATTAACGCATTCACTCAAAAAGGCACTAAGTTTCGTTTCCGCATCAAAAGCGACAACATTCATAATGTTCGTGACACTTTAAAAGAGATTTTTGAAGGTCAGGATATGCGTTTGGTACTGGTTGAGCCAGTTTAATAGAGGAAGTATGTATTGACGCTAGAGCCAATAGTTTCATGCTTATCTCGTTTAAACTTAATGTTAGTGTTGACGCTTTATATAGTTCGCCCGTATCAAGTCGATGTTATCGATAAGGTCCTGTTTGATGATGTCGGGCGATATCACTTTGGCCTGAGGGCCTAATGACATTAACCAGTTTCTGAGTTGAACCGTGCGCTTAGTTGTAGCACTTAAGCTCCAGTCATCATCGTGAGCGTGATGTAGCTCCTGATCGTGACTGATAGGGTTGTCGTGTAAGTCTTGTATTAAATTGCTGTGTTTTCCCGTCGTAATACTCAGCTCCAGGGTGTAAGTCTGAGCGTCTTGAAAGTCGATTAAGACATCCATATTTCCTTGATCTAGATAGCTTTTTAGCTCGAAATCTTCAGGCACCGCATTTGCGTGACTGCTAACACTTAAGTCACTTATCTTATGAATCAAGAAACTTCGAAAAGCCTCATCGCCCTTTTGCATGTCACCTTCCTTCTTGGCGACTAAATATATTTTCGGCAGCATAATCGCAACGCCGAAAGGATGAACCTCATAATCTTTGAGTTTTCCTTGGCTTTGATAGCTTAGTATCAGGCGTTTGCGATGAAGGATAGCGCTGTATATCCGGTTTAGCATTTCCAGGTCAAAATCGGCAGCCTTTAACTGTTGCCCGCGTTGGAAAAATTCTACGGCGCTAGTCAGGCGTTGATAATGCTTGGGGGAAATCGACTTCTCTTGTTTTAGAAGCTTGTCTTGAGCTTCCTGAAAAATAGATTTAAGGACATTCTGAGTATCAACAGGTAAGACTTGCTTCAGATGCTTTTGGCTTATGGAGAGTGCCAATGCCATGTAGTCAGGCATTTTCTCAAAACTGTAGCCAATAAGAGAATAAGGGTC
>NZ_LWGJ01001524.1:0-2140 GCF_001635845.1 Oleiphilus sp. HI0132
AGCAGCTTCTTTTTGGTGAAAAGAGTCAATTGCTTGTAGATCCTAGTGAGGAGCGTTTGAAGAACGAGTTTACTGGTGTTAAACGAACTTATATTCCAATGAATGCGATCGTCAGAATTGATGAGGTTGAGCAAGAAGGCACGCCCAAGATCTCTGGAAGCCGCAGTTCTGTTGCCAGTTTTCCTTCGGGTGGGCGACCAGACAAGTCGTAGATCCTTCTGCCCGCGTTACTTATTATCAGAATAAAAAGCCAGGAGAATGACCATGTTATTTATTAGTCCATTATATGCTTCATTGTTAGTGATCCTTATCGTGTTTCTAGCTTATCGGGTGACAACCTTTCGTAGAGATGAGGGAATATCCATTGGTGATGATACTGGCTCAAAAGCAATGAAGAGCGCTGTGCGAGCGCATGCTAATGCAGTAGAGAATATACCTGTAGGGATTGCTTTACTGCTAATGCTCGAGTTAAACCACTTAACACCCTGGCTTATACATGTGTTCGGACTGACGCTACTATTGTCTCGTATTGCACATGCTTATGGCTTATCGAAGAAGAATGGTCCGACTAAAGGTCGTTTTTACGGTACTTTGTTTACATGGTTGTGCTTGCTGGCAATGGCCGTTGTTAATATTCTAATTTTAGTCACTCGATAAGACATGACACCAGAACGTTACCAAAAACTAAAGCGCACGTTAGACCTCAGACAGCCAGATTTAACGCTACTGACAGAACAGATTCATAAGCCGAGAAACATTGCTGCACTGGTTCGAACCAGCGATGCGGTCGGTATCCAAGAACTAAATATGGTATGGCCCTGGGATAAGCATCGCCCTTATAGTGGTACGGCAATGGGCAGTGATCGTTGGGTGGATATTGTTCGACATGAGTCAATGCCAGAGGCGATTGATACCCTGCATGAAAAGGACTATAAGGTTTATGCTGCGCATCTGTCTGATAGCGCAATTGATTATAGGGATGTTGACTATACTAAGCCTTGCGCGATTCTATTAGGTAATGAAAAGAAGGGCGTCAGTGATATCGCAGCGGCCAAGGTGGATCAGCATATTGTGATTCCGATGCTTGGTATGGTGGAGTCATTTAACGTATCGGTTGCCGCAGCCATTATTCTCGCTGAAGCGCAAAGGCAGCGGTCCTTGGCTGGGTCTTATGATCAGGTTCGTTTAGATGGTAAAACCTATCAGGAAACTTTCTTTCGCTGGGCGCACCCTAAAGTCGCTAGCTATTGCCACCAGAACAAACTTCCATATCCCGAAGTTAGTGAAGAGGACGGTGAGATAATAAACCCCTCACAATGGTATGCGAGTATCAGAGCTAAGCGTGATTCTGCTTCAGAATAAACTTTGAGCGATAAAAGCTCACTAGAACAAGACTCTCTCCTATGTTGAAAGCTATCTTTAGCCTTGCTGGCCCATTGGTAATAGGGCAAATCTCATTTGCTTTAATGGGTTTGATCGATACGCTATTGATGGGGCGTTTAGGGGTTGATGTGCTTGCTGGTGGTGGTTTGGGCGCAGTTGTATATCAATTCTTTTACATCGTTGGTATTGGTGCTTTAGTCGCTACGGCTAATATGGTTGCTTTTGCTAAGGGCAGTGGTAATCAAAGTGAAATCCACCGTGCAGTCTTGTCTGGTAGCTTATTGGTGGTGATTCTTTTTGTCGTCTTTGCTTTTGGCTTGGTTAATATCTCGCCTGTCTTACTTTTCTTTGGCCAGCTGTCTGAGCTGGTTTTTTTTGCTCAATCATATTTAGATCTTGTTTTATGGGCATTGTTGCCAGCATTTGGTTTTATCTTGATGCGCAGTTTGGTTGTTGGCTTAGGTAATTCAAGGCTTATTCTTCCTATTAGCCTAATAGCAGCCGTTTCAAATTACCCGGTTAGTCTGGTGTTGATGGAAGGCTATTTGGGTTTTCCAAAAATGGGCCTGGAAGGCATAGCCTTAGGAACCTGTATTATTTCCTGGGCGATGTTTCTGGGATTGGTGTTTTTGAGTTATCGACGCGATGAATTTAAGGGATTTCCTTTTTGGAAGGGCTGGCAAAACTTTTCTCTTTCGCAATTTCTTGAAACGCTAAGGCTTGGATTACCTATCGCTTTGGCCCATGCAATGGAGGT
>NZ_LWGJ01001525.1:0-10696 GCF_001635845.1 Oleiphilus sp. HI0132
TAAAGGTGAAGCCTGCAATCTAATGCAAGCACAGGATATAAAAAATTGGCGAATTACATTTGCAGACTCTGATATGGATTTCATGTTCTTCAAACCTTAGATAGTTTATGAATACCAGCTTATGGATACTAATCGTAGAGAATTCTTAAAACTAACCACTAGCGCCGGTGTAGGCCTTTCACTTGGCATTTCTCTCAATGGCTGTAATGAATGGAATACTGAAAGCCTAGCATTTTCACCAAAAGCTTGGCTAAGTATTCACACAGACAATCGAGTTGTCATTACCTTACCCAAAATCGAAATGGGGCAAGGAATCATTAATGCAATACCCGCAATCATAGCGGAAGAATTAGATTTAGAATGGTCAACTATAGAAATCAAGCTGGCTGACGCGGACACGAAGCATGCCCAACTTCGAACCAGTGGAAGTAGCTCAATCAAGTCACTATGGCTCCCTCTTCGAACTGGGGCTGCAGGTGTCAGGGGCATGCTACTACAAGCAGCAGCCCAAACTTGGGAGGTTGATCAACAAAGTTTAAGCACCAAAAATGGCCAAGTTATAAACCAGCAAACAGGAAAGCACATTAGTTATGGCGACTTGAGTAAGCTGGCCAGCACATTCCACCCCCCTAAAAATCCTGCTCTTAAAAAACCTAGTGAATTTAACTTTATAGGGAACAAAAACCCTAGCCTAAACGTTCACGACATCGTCAAGGGACAGGCACAATATGGTATCGATACTGAGCTGGAAAACTTGCACTATGCTGCAATTACTCACGCCCCCACATTTAAATCAACACTAGCGTCAGTCTCCACTACAAGGCAATTAAGCTCCGGTGTTAAAGGAATAGTAAAGCTAAATAACGCCGTTGCGGTTGTAGCTACGTCCTATTGGCTAGCGAAAAATGTCTTATCAACCTTAAATATTACATGGCACTCCGAAACAGATAATGACCTAAACCAAGCTCAGATAGAAAGAGACTTTATTGATGCCTTAAGTCACACTGGCAAGCTCGTAAAACAATTCGGCAACGCCTTCCCTTCAGGAGAAGGTATCAGTGCTGATTATCACAGCGCGTATCAAGCTCATGCTTGTATGGAGCCGATCAATTGTACCGCCCATATTCACGATGATGGCTGTGACGTATGGGCACCAACTCAACATCCAATGATGGCCCTTGGTGCAGCGAGAGAGGCATACCACACACAACTTGGTAAATGGAGTTCAAAAGTTCTTCGTAAACTTGGAATATCTGATAATGTTAGAGTTCATACCACTCTTTTAGGAGGAGGATTTGGTCGTCGACTGGAGCAGGACTTTGTTACCGAAGCTGTCATCATTGCAAAAGAGTTCAACTTTCCGGTTAAATTACTCTGGTCAAGAGAAGAGGATATACAAAATGATTTCTACCGACCTTATTCATCTCACCGTATAGAATCCCAAATAGACAAAGGGAAGATTACTCACTGGAGACACACAGCTTCTGGGGCGTCAGAGGGGAAAATAAGTGGTGGTGCCATTGACTTCCCATACGATATTCCCAATCGGTCACTCTATTTTCAAACGCTAGATCACGGTATCCCTATTGGTTCTTGGCGCTCCGTTGCCTATTCAAATCATGTTTTTGCAACTGAAAGCTTTATAGATGAAATAGCTCACTACGAAAACACAGACCCTTTTCTCTTTAGACAAAATTTACTTCGACACGATGACCGTTCAAAGAGGCTTTTAGAAAAGTTAAAAGAGGTAAGTAAATGGAACTGGCATCTTAGCAAAGGAGAATATATTGGCATCGCCTTTAATAGAGGGTTCGGAAGCTATATTGCATTAACAGTTCTGCTAAACAAGAACAAAGAAGGCATTACAATTACGGAAATCCACTGTGTCGTTGATTGCGGCACCGTTATCGACCCAGACTCAGTGACAGCTCAAATAGAAGGCGGAATTCTCTATGGATTAAATGCTTCGTTAGGTCATTCAATCACAATACAGAACAACCGCATTGAGCAACATAACTTTGATGATTACCCCCTGATTAAAATAAATGAAACACCAAAAATATACATTGAGGTAATTCCTAGCAATGTTGATCCTGGTGGAATTGGTGAAATAGCCGTGCCAATCATCGCACCAGCCATCGCTAACTCAGTTTATTCCGCTACAGGGGTAAGGCATAGAAGAACGCCGTTTAAACTTTAGTGACTAAAGAAGTATCAATAGATCGATATTAAAGGAAATTACCTTGAAATAGACTGCTTCAATCTCTAGCTTCCCACTCAGAAGTAAGTGACACTGCAATAATTATATAAACTCTAACACCCAAGGCAAAGAGGTCAGCTTGAATTTCATCGACACGGTCAAACAAAACTTTGACTCTATCCCCACGTCAATAGCGATTCAAGATAATCAAGTCTCGATAAGCTATGCTGAACTCGGGCAGCTTGTTGCAGGAATCAATTCCAGGCTCAAACAGTTGGAGCTAGAACAAGGTAGCTACGTTGGTCTATATTTCGAATCGAAACCCTTGGCGATAGCAAGTATGATCGCGTTGCTGGACTATGGCTGTGCCTACATTCCTCTTGACCCGATCTACCCCAACGATCGATTGGCATACATGCTGGAAAACGCGAATGCGAGCTTTGTGCTATGTGATAGGGTATGTGAATTTGCGCCGAAGTCGACCAAATCAATTAACTTTAGTCAAACATTCCCTACAGAAGAAACCTTAGAACAGGTCCTAGCAAATAAGTCCCAAGCATTTAAGAACTTTGGCATCGATAGCGCTCAACTAGAAGAATCGACTGCTGCCTATTTAATCTATACCTCGGGTTCAACAGGGCGCCCCAAAGGCGTCGCGATGCCCCATGGCCCTCTAAATAAGCTGATCGACTGGCAGAATGCTCATTACAACGAAAACTACGCCCCTAAGACCTTGCAATTTTCCTCGCTCAGTTTTGATGTATCTTTCCAGGAAATCTTTTCTAGCTTATCACTTGGCGCAACGCTATACACTCTTGACCCACTGATCAAACAAGACTTTAAGTCTCTTGCTGAATATATACTCGAACATCAAATCGAACGAATTTTCATGCCTTATGTCGCCTTGAAAAACCTGATGCAATGGTTTGTTCGACTAAACATCGTGCCGAAGTCCTTGAAAGAAGTTATCACCGCGGGCGAGCAGCTAATTATCACTGAGGATATTAGGTCTATCTTCGAACAGCTCCCTAAGACAAGCTTGTCAAATCAATACGGCCCTTCAGAGTCTCATGTGGTAAGCGAACTTATCATGAGAGCCCCTGCCAGCGATTGGCCGGAAATACCCCCAATTGGTAGCGCATTACCTCACGCGAAACTTAATATATTGAATGATAATGGCCAAAATGTCAGAGCTGGAGAAGTAGGAGAGCTCTATATTAGCGGCCCAGTTTTAGCTACTGGTTACATAAATAATTCGATAGAGACAAACAAACGCTTTGTCACTATGACGATCAATGGCAAAGAACAACTTTGCTATCGTACAGGGGATTTGGTCTCAGCAGATAATAAGGGCCAGTTAGTTTATTCAGGTAGAACTGATAACCAAGTAAAAATTAGTGGCTATCGTATTGAGTTATCGGAAATTGAAGCCTGTTTAATGAAGCATGAGAGTGTCTCCAATGCAGCTGTAACAGTTTCAGAGAGCGAAGCGCAAAAATCGATTATTGCTTTTATTGTAAGCAACTCTGAGGATGCTTCAATACTCAAAGCATACCTCACGCAAGAGCTACCTGCCTATATGCAGCCGTCTCATTTTCTGTTCAGCGATGCACTGATGACAACGCCTTCAGGGAAAATCGACCGCAAGAGTATGCTCGCCCAGTATCACGCCAATCAAGGTAAGTTAGCTGAGCAGGTTTCAAGCATGCAGAAAGAGCAGCTAATAGCTGTGCCAGATAAAGTGTCACTAAGCTCAATGATCTATTCCTTGCTTGGTAACGACAATATCGACACATCAAAAAGTCTGGTTGATGTAGGCATGACATCACTCATGGCGAACCAGTTATCAGTTCAGCTATATGAAAGCTTTCAGCTAGATATACCCGCCTATAAGCTTTTTCAATACGCTTCGATAGACTCGTTTATCAATCATCTTAGTAAGCAAGTGAGAACTAACAACTATCAGACACGAAATACTAACTCCCGCAAAGATGGCTCTCGTGACATCGCTATTATAGGCATGGCCATTAATGCACCTGGCGCAAATAACCTTCCACAATTTTGGGAGAACTTGCTAGCAGAAAAAGAAAGCCTGCATGTATTTGCACCCACGTCAGCAGATGGTGAAGTTAACACTCGAGGTATCATTGCAGAGCCTCTTGCTCTCGATGCGAGTTTTTTTGGAATTTCACCAATTGAAGCCGAGTTTATAGATCCACAGCAACGCATTATGCTCGAGCTAGCTTGGCACGCCATAGAAGACTCTGGAATTGTTGCTGACGAATTTCCGGGACGTATTGGCGTCTTCTGTGGTACCGGTAATAATTCATACTATTTAGAAAATGTTTTAAAAAACCCTGAAAAGCTCGCTGACTATGGCGCTTTACAAGCTATGGTCGCAAATGAAAAAGATTACACCGCAACACGAATTGCGCACAAACTTAACTTAAACGGCCCTGCAGTCAACATTCAGACTGCCTGCTCGACATCTCTGGTAGCGGTGTGCCAGGCTGTTGAAGCTCTCCGCTCTGGCGAATGCGAGGTCGCCATTGCTGGAGCCGCTTCTCTCTCCTTCCCGCAAGAACAACCTCATATCCCCGAAGAAGGAAGTATCAAGTCTCATGACGGTCATACGCGCCCCTTCGATCGCGAGGCAAACGGCACTGTGTTTAGTGATGGTGGCGGTTTGGTCGTTCTAAAACGACTCGATTACGCTATCGAAGACGAAGATAGAGTAACAGCCGTTATCAAAGGTGTAGCAGTCAACAATGATGGCGCTCAAAAAGGCAGCTTTTCAGCCCCAAGCGAAGAGGGTCAGAAAAACGTTATTCTGGCAGCACAACAAGATGCTGGACTCACTGCAGATAAGATAGGGTACATAGAAGCTCACGGAACCGCTACCCCCATTGGTGACCCTATCGAAGTATCGGCCCTGAAAGCAGTCTTTGAACAAAACTCTAAAATACCTGAAGCTCAGTGCCTACTAGGATCCGTCAAAAGCAACCTGGGGCATTTAACTGCAGCAGCCGGTGTCACGGGCTTAATAAAGTCTGCACTATCTGTATCGAAAGGACAGATTCCGGCCAGTATTAATTTCACATCACCAAACCCTGACTTAAGGCTAGAGTCTTCACCGTTTTCTGTCGCTACAACCACCGCTACTTGGAAACAGGAAATTGGCCAGCGATATGCAGGTATCAGCTCATTTGGCATAGGAGGCACCAATGCTCATGTGATTATCTCTGGGTATGACGCTGAGCCGGCAACTGCTTCTGCACAGACACCAACAAAACTACCACTGTGTCTTAGTGCAAATTCACCCAAATCACTCGCTGATCAAGCTAGGCAACTTGAAACATTTCTACTAAAAAATACTGACACAGATATCGATCACCTTAAAAACACCTACTGCTTTCACCGACAAGCATTGAAGTATCGACAAGCTATATTAGGAACAACTAGAGACAGCATTCTTAGTGAACTATCACAGTTCACTAAGAATGCTTCAGACGCGCCTACAAAGGACCCAAAGATTATATTTATGTTTCCTGGACAAGGAACTCAAGTTAATCGTATGGGTAAGAAGCTCTACAATGAACTTCCGCTCTTTAGAGCACATTTGGATAACTGCATCGAGATATGCAAAGACGAATTTAACGTCGATCTCATACATATCCTATTCTCGGATGATCCAAGCCTTCACCTTACTGAGAACACGCAAATAGCATTGTTTTCGGTGGGTTATGCTATTGCATCAAGTTTAATGGAGCTTGGTATCAAACCCGACGGAATGATGGGACACAGCATTGGTGAACTAGCTGCGGCAACCTTGTCTGGGGTATTCGATTTACACACGGCAATTAGAGTAGTTTTAACGCGCGGCAGAGTCATGCAAAGACAGGCGAGTGGTAGCATGTTAGCCGTAGAAAGCAGCTTTGACGCAATCAAGCACTTAATTCCGGATAGTGTTGTTCTTTCAGCTCAAAATACTCCTGAATCACTCACTCTCTCTGGTGAAGATGTTCATATTGAACAAGCAAAAGAAGCACTGGAGAAGGCCAGTATTCATTGCACAAAGCTAAGAACCTCGCACGCTTTCCACTCGCCAATGATGATCCCTGCCGAGCAGGCTTTCATCACAGAGCTCAAGGGCATTCATTGCAAAAAGCCCAGTATCCCATTTATTTCCTGTGTCAGCGGCGACTGGATTACAGATGAACAAGCAAGCGACACTCGCTACTGGGCTAGCCAGATAGTAGCTCCGGTACAGTTCAAAGGTGGCACTGAAAAGCTAAGCAAGTGGTCAAACCTTATTGTTATAGATTGCGGCCCAAGACGTGTTGCGTCTCACTTACTTAGCCAATGCTTGGAAGATAAGGATGACCTTAATATAATAACGGCCCTACCAAAGCCAACAGAAGAAGCTGAAGATAGCCAATTTATCGCCTGCCTAGGCAATATATGGAAAACGGGATTATCTGTCGACTGGCGTAAACTAGCCAGGCCGATAAAACCAGCGATGGGGTTTTTACCTCCTTATGCCTTTGAACATAAAGATTTCTATATAGCACCACAGGCCAGTCACTCCGCCTTCAACCTAGAACAAGAGCTTAGTAAGAGCTTTGACAGTAATCAGTCCAATTTCTTGGGCGACCTGACTCAACTTAGCCAAGGGCTGCAACAACAGTTTGCAGCCATGAATAACAACTTTCTCGATATTGCATCATTAGGCGCTAGCCCAGTCTCAATTCAGGAGACTCAAGTAGTATCTGGAACCAACTTATTTAATGATATAGAAGCCGACACCATGACGACAAACGCGATCAGCCAACTCAAAACACTTTTTTCAGATACTTCGGGCATCGACTTAAACGACGCCAATCCTGATGCAACCTTTTTCGAATTAGGCCTCGATTCTCTATTCTTAACGCAGTTAGCCTTAAAACTGAAAAAGACCTTCAAATCCAAAGTAACCTTCCGTCAACTTATGAATGAATATAGTTCATTCAATAAGCTAGCGACAAAGTTAGAGGGCGACGGAGCCTTAACTAGCGCGCCTGTGGCAACACCGAACCAAGCACCTGTTCACATTGACACGCCTTCTGTTTCCGCTCCTTTACCAGTAAGTCACGCGACTACCACCAATGCAAACGGCTCGCCTTTAAACAGTTTGCTTTCGCAGCAACTTCAATTGGTAAACAGTCAAATTGCTTTATTAAACCAATTAAGCCAGGGTCAAGCAGGAGCGCCAGTTCAAGCTTCAGTACCTGCCACTACACAAACCTCCGGCACCGCGGAGCTAAGCGATACTCAAGACAAAAAACCCTTTGGTGCGGGCACCCGTATTAACGTTAAGCGCTCAAATGAGCTCAGTGCCGATCAACAGCAGAATTTGGAAAAGCTTAGTCAGCGCTATAATGCCAAGTTTTCAAAGTCTAAAGACTTCGCTCAAGCAAACCGCTCCCAGCTCGCGGACCCTCGAGTAGTCTCCGGGTTTCGAGATAAACTGAAAGAGGTTATTTACCCTATTGTTGTCGAGAAGTCTGCCGGCGCACACCTTTGGGATATCGACGGAAATTGTTTGATTGACGTCACCTGTGGCTTTGGCTCAAATTTCTTTGGCAATGGTGCTGAATTTATTCGCTCGGCCGTTGCCAAACAGCTAGAAACCGGTTACGAAATCGGCCCCCAGAACCCCTTAACTGAAAAGGTATCCAAGAAATTTTGCCAGTTAACTCAACTAGAGCGTGTTGCTTTCTGTAATACTGGTTCTGAAGCTGTACTTGGCGCCATACGATTAGCGCGCACAGTGACAGGCAAAGAACATATCGTCATGTTTGAAAACGACTATCATGGAATCAATGATGAGGTTATCGTCCATCGAGGTTCGAATGGCCTACCGTTACCAGCAGCCGCCGGTATTCCTGGAGAGGCCGTCGCCAACACAATGATTCTAGACTACGGTGACCCACAGTCTTTAAAGTATATCGAAGAAAACGCCGATGACATCGCTGCTGTTCTGATCGAACCTGTACAAAGCCGAAACCCAGAACTTCAGCCTAAAGAGTTCGTTCAAGAGTTAAGGAGCTTATGCGATCAAAATGAGATGGCCCTTATATTCGATGAAGTCATTACAGGTTTCCGCCTCGGACCACGAGGAGCTCAAGGCCATTTCGATATTCCAGCAGATATCGCAACCTACGGTAAGATTATCGGTGGAGGTATGCCAATTGGTGTTATTGGAGGCAAGTCCAAGTATATGGACGCCTTAGATGGTGGCCAATGGCGATATGGTGATGACTCATCGCCCGAAGTTGGCGTAACCTACTTTGCGGGAACCTTTGTACGCCACCCACTCGCGATGGCTGCAGCAAATGCAGTATTAGATAAACTAATAGCCGAGCCTAGCATACAGCAGGATTTGGGCAACAAGACCGCTGCAATGGTCGAGCAAATGAACCTGTACGCAAGCCAACGACATGCTCCGATCAAAGTCGTGAACTGCCAGTCCCTATTCCGTTTTAAAATTCCCCAAGATATCGCTTACGAGGAACTAATATTTACGCTGTTGAGAGAAAAAGGAATCCATATATGGGATGCACGCCCATGTTTCCTTACCACAGCTCATAGTGATGAAGATATCGCTGCAATCATTAAAGCTTTTGAGGAAGCCGTCGACGAAATGCTGTCGTTAGGATTCTTTCCCGAGCTCGATCCTAGCAAAAACACGAACACCCAAAACACTGAAGAAACGGCGCCATTGCAAAACACTCCGCCAGTTCCAGGAGCTAGATTAGGAAAAGATTCCCAAGGAAAGCCAGCATGGTTCATAAAGGACCCTGAACAACCTGGAAAATACAGAATGCTAGAGCAAAACTAATGACCAGCCAAATCAAGACCATACAATCTGTTTCGGTAGATTTCGACCCCTTTGCTGATCAAAAACCGACCCTGATAAAATCGGTTCCGTCCACGGCAGCACAACTTGAAATATGGTCGTCTGTCCTGATGGATCCAAAGGCTTCAAGTGCTTTTAACGAATCCTTTACCTTAAAGTTTAAAGGAGAGCTCAGAGTGCCTGCTCTCATCAATGCACTTGAGCTAACCGTTGCAAGGCATGATGCTCTCAGAGCCAGTTTTTCTGAAGATGGCACAAGCTTTAGAGTATTCGACTATCAGGAAATTCAATGCGGCTTAGAAAATATTGAAAAACAAGCTCTTGAAGAACTTATTGAAAGCGAAGCCCGCGAGCCTCTGGACCTAGTCAATGGCCCTTTATTCAGAGTTCGCTTACTGAAAGAGTCGGATACCTGTCACTACCTGATATTCACTGCTCATCATATTATTTGTGATGGCTGGTCTCTTGGCATCGTGATCGCAGATTTGTCAGCCTTTTACAATAGCACCGTAAAGGGAAATTCGGCTGATTTAGAAGAAGCATACTCTTTTGTTGATTTTGCAGGTCAATCTTCAGAGAACGAGGACAAACAATATTGGCTAGATAAATTTTCAAAAAGAATTCCCGATTACGAGCTTATATTAGATAAAGACCGCCCCAAGAATAGAACCTTCAATGCGCGCCGAATAGATGTTGATGTCGACCTAGATCTAATCACTGAAATTAAGAAAAGTGCAGCCAGCATAGGATGCAGCCTAAGCGCTTATACAATGGCGATCTATTTTATTGCCTTGCAGCGCTGGACAGGAGAGTCCTTTTTAGCAGTAGGAATGCCAACCGCAGCACAACCCGGTATCGCTCCGAATTCTTTGATTGGTCATTGTGTTTCGACAGTTCCTATCGTCAGTGAGCTAAATCCTTCTATATCAGTTGCTCAAGCAATACACGAAATTAGTGAAGAGATTCTAGACGCTTTTGAACATCAGAACTTTACCTTTGGGGAGTTGATTCGAGAGCTACCCATTGCAAGGGATCCTTCAAGAATTCCACTTTTACCCCTGCTTTACAACTTTGATACAGGCTTGGAAGACGAACATCTAGATTTTCACGAGCTAAAATGTAGTTTCCACTCAAACCCAAGGTTTTATGAAAACTTTGAACAGTTTATGAATGTCGCCGACTACGGTGACCACTTCACAATCGAGTGCCAGTACAATACTGACCTATTCCTGGAAGAGTCAATCAAAGCCCGAATCGATGAATATATCTGGCTCCTAACCCAGTGTAGTTTTAATCTAAACCAGTCACTCAGCGAGCTGGAACTCAGCCCTATTAACGATTATGAATATTTACTTACTCGTAGCCTAGGTACGCACCATTTCTGGCATGAAGAACAAGCCAACGCCCCTCGCACTGTCGGTCACTACCTTCATCATCAAGCTCAACAATTTGCCGAAAAAGATGCCGTCATATTTGAGCAGGAAGTCTTAAGCTATCGTCAGCTTGATGAACTTAGCTCACAGTGGGCTCAGCTCCTATTAGAGGAGCACGTATCGGTTGGGGACCGCGTTGGCTTGTGCCTGGACCGCTCTCAGCAT
>NZ_LWGJ01001526.1:0-1013 GCF_001635845.1 Oleiphilus sp. HI0132
CCAATAGGCAGACCATTTAATAAGCCTGCTGGAAGTGACATGCCAGGCAGCCCGGCGAGGTTGGTTGAAATAGTAAAGATATCTTCAAGATACATTTTTACAGGGTCATCACCTTTGGAATTAAAGCCAAATGCTTCCGACGGAGAGGTTGGGCCTAAGATCAAATCAACTTCTTCAAAGGCGCTGACGAAGTCATTCTTAATTAAACGGCGAACCTGCTGTGCTTTTCTGTAATAGGCATCGTAGTAGCCGGCGGATAGGGCGTAAGCACCTATTAGAATACGTCGTTTAACTTCATCGCCGAAGCCTTCAGAGCGGGTGCGCTGATACATGTCCATCAGATCTTTCGGGTCGTCACAACGGTGCCCAAAGCGAACGCCGTCAAAGCGTGACAAGTTTGCAGAACATTCTGCTGGCGCAATCACGTAGTAGGCCGGTACTGACAGGTCAGAATGTGGTAGCGACACTTCTTTAAACGTCGCTCCCAGCTTTTCCAGCTCCTTAATAGCGGTTTGCAATACATCCTGCAATTCAGCGCTTAAGTGCTCGTTGAAAAACTCTTTTGGTAGACCAATTCGGAGGCCTTCAAGTGAGTTATTCAAGTTCGCTGTGTAGTCTGGTACTTCGCGGTCTAGGCTGGTTGAGTCCTTGGCGTCATGTCCTGCAAGCACGTTCAGCATCATTGCCGCATCTTCTGCAGTGAGAGCCATCGGGCCAGCTTGGTCAAGACTTGATGCGAAGGCAATCATTCCGTAGCGTGAAACACGGCCGTAGGTTGGTTTTAATCCGGTTAAGCCGCAAAGAGAAGCAGGCTGGCGAATAGAGCCGCCGGTATCGGTTGCGGTTGCTATTGGCACAAGTCGAGCGGCAACGGCAGCTGCTGAACCGCCAGATGAACCACCGGGTACAAGTTGCTCTTCTTGGCTCCAAGGGTTGATAACTTTGCCAAAATAACTTGTCTCGTTAGATGAGCCCATCGCGAATTCATCCATGTTTGTTTTACCTAAACAAAC
>NZ_LWGJ01001527.1:0-1152 GCF_001635845.1 Oleiphilus sp. HI0132
TAAGTCTTTTGGATAGCGATGGCGATAATAGCTACAACATCTTTGACCTGGACAGTGACAACGATGGTATGAATGATGAACTTGAAGCTGAGTTAACTGCCAGCTTAGACAGTGATGGTGACGGTATCAATGACGNCTACGATGTTGACAGCACCGGGGGCATCGATACCAACCTGGATGGTATCGACGATATCATTAACCCACCAGACACTGACGATGACGGCTTTCCGGATTATATCGATCTCGATAGTGACAATGACGGTTTTACAGACGTGGTGGAATCAGGTGGTACCGATAACAGCCCTATTGACGGTATTCATGACACTCCCGATTCGCAAACAAGCTCACCTACCGATACTGATGGCGACGGTTTGCCCAACCACCTTGAGCTTGAAAGTGGTGATAGCACAAATGATGGTAATGGGCCTTTCGACATTGATAACCTGATCGTGCCAATCCTCGATGCCGACCAGGATGGGCAAATCGACCCAATGAGCGATACCGATGGCGATGGCATTCTCGACAGTGTCGATGAAGACCCGACCAACTTTGGCTCATCCATAGACATTGATGGTGACAGTATCACTAACTCTGACGATCTAGACGATGATAATGATGGTATTCCTGACATTATTGAAGGGGACTTCACTGTCGATACCGATGCTGACGGACAACCTGATAAAATTGATTTGGATAGTGACAATGATGGTTTAACTGATATAAGAGAGTCGAATTCAGGACTAATTGATCTGGACAGCAACGGTGTAATCGATACAGTCGTTGATGCAAATGCAGATGGCCTAGACGATGCGATCACGTCAGCTTTTGCCGTGTCAGACACTGACAACGATGGTGTACCCGATTTTCAGGACCTTGACTCGGACAATGATGAAGTAACGGACCTTCAAGAAGCGAATCTTCCGGGTACGGACCTTAGTGAGATTGACAGCGACAATGACGGTATGGTTGACCTGCTATCATCATCGTCAGGCTTAAGCAGTCATGTTTTCTCTACGCTTATCGATAGCGATGAAGATGGAACTGAAAACTACCGGGACCGCGATAGCGACAATGACGGCTACCCTGACGGCCTGGAAAACGGTGACTTTGATAACAACGGGATTATCGACCTTGCCGAAGATGACGACACTG
>NZ_LWGJ01001528.1:0-735 GCF_001635845.1 Oleiphilus sp. HI0132
TAATTCTAGCTATATCAATTGTTTAGTTGCAATAGCTAGAATTAAATTTAACATTAAGCGCTGTTATTTCTTGCCTTTTAGCTAACTAGCCTTGGAAGTAAGAGTACAGTTATTAACAGATTTAGGTGGATTGATAAGCTTATGGCTTCGGAAACTCAGATAATTGATGCGTTAAAAGCAGTGGTAGAAGACGGGAAAGTTCGTACTGATGCGGAGACTCTAGAGTCTCATGGTAAGGATTGGACGAAAATATATGCGCCTAAGCCTCTAGCGATTGTATTCCCCAAAACAACTGAAGAAGTTCAGGCAATTGTTAAGCTAGCGAATGAGCACGAGTTTGCACTAGTACCTTCTGGCGGACGAACCGGTTTAAGTGCGGGGGCTGTGGCAAGCAATGGTGAAGTGGTCGTTTCTTTCGATTACATGAATCAGATCGTTGATTTCAGCGCCAGTGATCAGGCTGTACGTTGTCAGGCTGGTGTTGTTACACAGCAGTTGCAAAACTTCGCCGAAGAGAACGGTTTGTACTATCCGGTTGACTTTGCATCGGCCGGTTCTAGTCAGCTAGGAGGTAACCTATCGACTAATGCGGGCGGTATTAAAGTTATCAAATACGGCATGAGCCGTGATTGGGTCTTGGGTTTAACCGTGGTAACAGGTGCTGGCGAAATTCTTGAACTAAACCGAGACTTGTTGAAAAACAATACCGGATATGATTTGCGTCACTTGTTTATT
>NZ_LWGJ01001529.1:0-1357 GCF_001635845.1 Oleiphilus sp. HI0132
CACAGTGGCGAGAGCTAGTCCTGTTACTCAATTACCGTTGCGGGGGCAGCGTTGGACTTATTCACTGCTTTAACAAACAGCCTTCACCAACTTCCCGTTTCATTCTTAGCAAATGGACAAAGCCAAGAACACCTGTAACGTGGGCGCTAATGTAATAATGTCAGGTTTAAAAGTCAAGTATGCAAATATTTAGGGCCAGAGTAAAAACGGCTATTTTTATTCTGGCCCTAAATATTTATTGCTCTGGAATAGTAAAGTAAAAACTTGCGCCTTTGCCAACCTCAGAGTCGGCCCAGACCCTCCCTCCATGCTTTTCGACAATCCGCTTAACCGTTGATAAACCGACGCCGGTGCCATCGAAGTCACTTTTGTTATGCAATCGCTGGAAGGTCGAGAAGAGCTTACCCGCATGTGACATATCAAAACCTGCACCATTGTCCTTAACCTTAAACACGCGCTCTGTTCTTCCGAGTTCGTCATCAACCAAAGCAGAGCTAAATGCTATTTCTGCAGATTCTGTCTTGCTACTGTACTTCCAGGCATTGTTTATCAGGTTTTCAACGACTGAATGCATCATTCTGGCATCACCATTGATATTCATATCTGGCTGAATATAAATATCTACGACACGCAGGGGATAGGTATCGCGCAGATTGGCCACTACTGTGTCAGCAATTTGGCTTAAGTTTAGGTCTGTTCTTTTTACTTCTTTTCGCTGCATTCGTGACAGGTCCAGCAAACCGTTAATCAAGTCTTCCATCGACTTGGCACCGGCAACGACTTTCGCCAATATCCGTTGCGCTTCTTCATCAAGCTGCGAGGCGTAATCATCAAGTAAGATATCACTAAAGCCTTTGATCATGCGTAAGGGTGATTTTAGATCATGCGATACAGTATAACTAAATGATTCCAGTTCTTTATTTGCTGAGGCTAATTCAACATTAGCCTGGTCTAGATCACGCGTTCGCTGGGCTACTTTCTCCTCCAAACCTGCATTCAGGCCCGTCACTTCATCAAACAAACGTGCATTTTCAAGCGATATAGCAGCCTGAGTCAGTAAGACTTTTATCACACTCATGCGCTGCTCGGTAAAGACCCCTGTGCTCAAGCTATTCTCTAAGTACAGAGCGCCTATTTGAGATTTTCGGTAAACAATTGGCAAACATAATACCGACTTTGACCTTGCTTTCGATATATAAGCATCCTCTTTAAACTCGCCGTCAGCGCAAGCATTTTCTAGCCAGATTGTTTCACCTAAACGAAGTGTTAAATTGATTATGTCCTGAGGAACATTCACGGACTTTTCCAGAGGTATATGCATTAAATAGGAAGCCTGATCGTTTGGTAAATCGACTTG
>NZ_LWGJ01001530.1:0-1336 GCF_001635845.1 Oleiphilus sp. HI0132
AGAATCGTATCGAAGCAATGTTGGAGCAAAGCCCTGATTGGTGTATCTCTCGCCAGCGTACTTGGGGTGTTCCGATTACTTTGTTTGTTCATAACGAGACACAAGAGCTTCATCCTGATACACAAAATTTGATCGCTAAAGTAGCTGAGAAAATTGAACAGAAGGGTATTGATGCCTGGTTCGAATTGGATGCGAGCGAATTATTAGGTGATGACGCTGAGAATTACACAAAAGTAACCGACACTTTAGATGTTTGGTTTGACTCGGGCGTGACGCATGCCGCGGTATTAAAGCAGCGCGAAGAGCTAGGTCAGTACCCTGCCGATTTATACTTGGAAGGCTCGGATCAACACCGTGGTTGGTTCCAGTCCTCTTTGAAGACGGGTATCGCGATTAATAATGCAGCACCTTATAAGCAGGTGTTAACACACGGCTTCACCGTTGATGGTGAAGGCAAGAAGATGTCCAAGTCTTTGGGTAACGTTGTTTCGCCACAAGAAGTGATGAACAAGCTAGGGGCTGATATCTTGCGTTTCTGGGTAGCGGCAACAGACTATAGTGGTGAAATGACGGTTTCTGACGAGATCCTCAAGCGAGCTGCCGAATCTTATCGTCGTATTCGAAATACTGCGCGCTTCCTGTTGTCTAATATCAATGGTTTTGAGCCAGAGAAGGACTTGGTAGCGCCTGAAGAGATGATGTCACTAGATCGTTGGGCGGTTGATAAAGCCTTAGAGCTTCAAACTGAATTGCAAGAAGCTTATGACGAGTATAGTTTTCTTAGTGTTTCACAGAAAATTGTTCACTTCTGCGGCGTTGATTTAGGTGGTTTCTATCTGGATATCATCAAAGATCGACAGTACACCACTCAGGCAGATAGTCTAGCTCGTCGTTCATGCCAAACAGCGATGTACCATATTCTTGAAGCGATGACTCGCTGGATTGCGCCAGTTCTAAGCTTTACTGCAGACGAAATCTGGGCGGTTATGCCTAAGCCTAAGGGTGAAGAACGTGCATCAAGCGTAATGCTTTGTTCCTGGTACGAAGGTTTGTTTGCGATGGATGCAGATAGCCAGCAAGGTTCTGAGTTCTGGGCAACGGTGCTAGAAGCGAAAACGGCTGTGAATAAGCGTATCGAAGAAGAGCGTAATGCGGGCAAGATCAAAGGTTCTCTTGGAACAGAAGTGAGCTTGTATTGTGAAGGCGGTTTGTACGAAGTGCTTAAGTCCTTGGGCGATGAGCTACGTTTTGTCTTGATCACCTCTGAGGCGACAGTTGGCGAACTATCGGCTGCTGAAGGTGCGCTACCAAGTCCTTCTCTGGCTCAAAACCATTG
>NZ_LWGJ01001531.1:0-613 GCF_001635845.1 Oleiphilus sp. HI0132
TCATTGCAACGGTAACTGTTGAGTATGAGGATGGTTCAACTGCAACGACAACTACGACATCTGATTCAATTGCCGTTCTGGGTGGACTTCCTGACCAAGACAGCTTTACTTTATCTGTAGAGACCTTTAACCCTCGTGGTTGGGATATTTCTGGAACAACTTCTCGAATGACTGTGCGCGCAGGTGACCGCTTTAATAATGAGGCTAGAGATGGTACTCAGGTTTCTTTTGTGACAACCGGTGGTCAGATAGTGGGTTCCTGTGAATTAGATAGTGGCTTTTGTTCAGTTGATTGGACAAGTTCGAATCCGCGTCCCGATAACGGTTTAGTGCATATTATGGCACGTACGACTGGAGAGGAGTCATTTATTGATGCGAACTTGAATGGTCAATATGATTTAGGTGAAGTCATAGATGTCGAACTGGACGAAGCTTATATCGATGTTAACTATAATGGTGTGCGTGATGATAATGAGTTCTACTCAGATTTTAACAATAATCAGGTATACGACACTAAGACTAATCCGGGATTTTATCAGGGGGCAAGTTGTACTGAGGCAGCTGAAGAACCTTCGGATCCTGATGACCCTAATTCTCCGTATCATTGTGAGTC
>NZ_LWGJ01001532.1:0-471 GCF_001635845.1 Oleiphilus sp. HI0132
AACTGCAACGACAACTACGACATCTGATTCAATTGCCGTTCTGGGTGGACTTCCTGACCAAGACAGCTTTACTTTATCTGTAGAGACCTTTAACCCTCGTGGTTGGGATATTTCTGGAACAACTTCTCGAATGACTGTGCGCGCAGGTGACCGCTTTAATAATGAGGCTAGAGATGGTACTCAGGTTTCTTTTGTGACAACCGGTGGTCAGATAGTGGGTTCCTGTGAATTAGATAGTGGCTTTTGTTCAGTTGATTGGACAAGTTCGAATCCGCGTCCCGATAACGGTTTAGTGCATATTATGGCACGTACGACTGGAGAGGAGTCATTTATTGATGCGAACTTGAATGGTCAATATGATTTAGGTGAAGTCATAGATGTCGAACTGGACGAAGCTTATATCGATGTTAACTATAATGGTGTGCGTGATGATAATGAGTTCTACTCAGATTTTAACAATAATCAGGTATA
>NZ_LWGJ01001533.1:0-1306 GCF_001635845.1 Oleiphilus sp. HI0132
TTCTCTCAGCTTTTCTCTATCAACAAGCTTAGCCTGTACTGCGCTAGGCAGTTCGGTAAACAAAATAATACCTTTCTGCACCAGCAAGGAGATGAGATCTTCCGTCACTCTGGCCAAGTCAGCATCGCTATTCTGCAGCGCTAAAAATAAAGCCTCCTTTTCTTGCTGATCCATCATCATGCCCTTTCGTCCAGGAACTTAGTTACTTTAGGGGATATCGTAATATTTTGAGACAAGTGATCCAGCAAACTACCCTGCAGGTACAACAGCTCATACTTAATCAAATACAAGTCATATCGCGCCTCACTACTTAAACGCTTAGCATTTAATAGTTCATTCTCGGCATCCAGCAGATCAATCAAGCTTCGCTGGCCAATATCAAACTGCTTAATGTAGGCTCGCTTGGTGTTTTCTGCCGATTCTGCATAATCCTGAAGTAAGGCGTAACGAGTCGATAAACTCTGGTAACGATGCCAAGCCTGCTCAGCCGCTAAGCTTAACTCACGCTGCGCATCTTCCATGCGATACCCTGCCCGCTTAACACGCAGAGCAGCCTTATTCTTAGCCGCTGAGTCTCGCCCACCGTTGAATAAGTCATATTGCATACGCAGCATCACAAAAGCATCATTATTTCGCCCTTTAACACCATCAAGGTTATCATTCCAACTCGCACCAGATTCCAGATAAATCGAAGGTAAATTAGTAGACTTCGCTGCCGAACGCTCAGCCTTGCTCGCTCGAAGCGCTCGCGCTTCAGATAATAACTGAGGATTCTGTGAGGACACCTCTTCCAATAGCTGTTCCAGCGAATTTGGCATCGATAACAAGCCTGGACTAAAAGCCAAAGATAAAGCAGGCCTTGAGCCTACAACTCGAAAATAAGCCGCCTCAGCCGCTCTAAGCTTAGCCTTTGCTGCCTCGACATTTGCCAAAGATAAAGATAAACGCGCACTGACCTGACTTACCTTGGCTCGGTCATCTTTTCCCAAACGAGCTCTCATACCCACGTCTTTCGCAATCCGTTCATGAGTTTGCAGGTTCGCAATATGATCCTCAAGAGCAAAGTTCGCACGCATAACATCCAAATGCGCCTGCACAGCATCATAGGCTAGCGTTTCTGCCTGAGAGCGCATCGCTAGACGTCGTGCCTGCCCCATCTCTACGCCGCTTTCACGCTGCCAATGAGTTTGAAAGCCATCAAATAACATTTGCCTTAAGGCAAGTGAAGCTTCTCGGCGCTCCATTTGTTCAGAGCCACTTCCCGTCAATGACCTTGTCGAAGTGTTATTACTATGCTCACGCCCGA
>NZ_LWGJ01001534.1:0-2022 GCF_001635845.1 Oleiphilus sp. HI0132
GATTCATAATTCATATCCTGCCACTGCTTAACCATCCCTAAAGCCTGATTGTTCAGTATTAAAACCTTCACCGGCAAGTCATATTGCTTACAGGTCGACAGTTCCTGAATATTCATCTGAATACTGCCTTCACCCGTTACGCAGACAACCTCCTCATTAGGATAATGAAGCTTTATCCCCATTGCCGCTGGCAAACCAAAACCCATCGTCCCTAAACCACCAGAGTTAATCCAACGATTTGGCTTATCAAATTTATAGTACTGAGCTGCAAACATCTGGTGCTGCCCCACGTCAGAACAAACGTAAGCATCACCTTTCGTCGCTCTATACATCGCCTCGATCGCTTGTTGCGGTTTAATGCTTTCCTCGGTCGAAGGGTCGTAGCGACCACCGTGACGAGCACGCCAGCCATCTATACTCTTCCACCAAGAATCCAAAGCCTCTTGATCTGGCGTTTCCTCTGCATCCTCCAGAATCGCCAACATATCATTAAGCACTGATCCCACCGGCCCAACGATTGGCACATCAACCTTAACTGTTTTTGCAATATTTGCCGGATCAATATCGATATGAACAATTCTTGCCCCCGGGCAAAACTTGTCAGTGCCATTCGTCACTCGATCATCAAATCGAGCACCAACCGCTAAAACCAAGTCGGAATTATGCATTGCCTCATTGGCTTCGTAGGTACCATGCATCCCCAGCATTCCCAGAGAATGCTCACCAGTACCAGGATATGCACCCAAACCCATTAGCGTTGTGGTTACTGGATAATTCAAGCGCTCAACCAACTCTACCAACTGCTTGGATGCTTGCCCCAGAATAACACCACCACCCGCATAGATTACCGGACGCTTAGCTGCCAATAACATATCGACCGCTTTCTTAATCTGACCAGAATGCCCTCTTACCGGCGGCGTATAAGAACGCAACTTCACCTTTTTGGGGTAAACGTATTCAAAACGTTCATTTGGCGCCGTCATATCCTTAGGAATATCCACAACAACCGGCCCCGGACGACCCGACTGCGCAATATAGAAAGCCTTTTTCAAGACCTCTGGTATTTCTGAGGCATGCCTTACAGCCATATTATGCTTAACAACAGGACGAGATACGCCCATCATATCGGTTTCCTGAAAAGCATCTTCACCAATTAAGGTTGAAGGCACCTGCCCGCAAAGCACAACCATTGGAATAGAATCCATAAAGGCTGTAGCAATACCTGTAATTGTATTCGTCGCACCAGGTCCAGACGTAACGAGCACGACACCCGCCTTACCAGACGCTCGCGCGTAACCATCCGCCATATGAACAGCTGCCTGCTCATGACGAACCAAAATATGTTCAACTTTATCCTGTCTGAAAAGCGCATCATAAATATGCAGCGCTGCACCACCAGGATAACCGTATATGTACTCGACACCCTCGTCTTGTAAAAAACGAGCAATCATATCGGCGCCAGATAATAGCTCCACGATAATTACCTTCTGTTAAATAGTTTATGGAAGCTTAATCCGAGTTAACTCTCACTTCTTTTGGAAGTGCACTGGATGCAATCTAGCGTTACTTTGATGGTAAATTTGGCGTAGAGTTTCGCCATAAAGTCCAGCACTTTTATGTCATGCTAGACTCCTGTTTTACCACTGCCTCTTACATTTTCTATCAAGCAAAGTAAGAAGCTCAAATACGCTGGGGGATACTATTACCGTCAAACGATTAACGTTGAAAAACGACACTTGTAAAACCCTAGAAAAAGCAACCCGTAATTCTGACACTTAAATCATTAGAGTCAATATAATTTGCATTTTTTTGACCCAGTTTTGTATTTTTTCGGCTTTTCTCGTCCAAAAAACCGTCTATGGTTTATAGTTAGAATGTCAATTGACCAAAATTCTATGATCTGACAGGAAATCGAAACCATGACACTCACACTGAACAGCGCATTATTCACAACCACTTTAAAGCTTTGCGCTTTTCTTTTAATTAGCTGTGCTACAACCATAGCAACTTCGGCTGAAGTCT
>NZ_LWGJ01001535.1:0-1247 GCF_001635845.1 Oleiphilus sp. HI0132
CCACTTAAGCCTGCTATTTCAACAAACTCATTTTGATCAGCCCCCTGATTATCATAGTGAAACTCATTGATATAAACAGGTAAAGCTTGAAGTGATGAGGAAGCCAATAACACAGATAGCGCCATCGTTGGGCGCTTAAGAAAGTTCTTCATTTTTAAGTCCTTTTAAAAAGTATAGAAATAGATTCTGCAAACATCCTGTTCGCATTGAGCTAAGGATTCCTAGCCCTCAATTAATATACCTGTCTTAGCAAAAAAATGTAGTCTTTTTTAGCTTAAGCAGCTGCCTTGGCTAAAATTGCTATATTTAAAGCTATGAGAGTCTCAAATAGCGAGCTAGCATGCACCCTGAGCTATTGATTCACTCACAGGCCTGAGGTAATCTGTAGGCCGTTTTATACCTATTAATTGATTAGAGTAGAGAGACTGTTCAGTGTCTACATCCGTTCATAATTTCGCAGCCCTTCGTGCGCTGCTTCCCTGCCGCTGGCGAAGCTAGCTAATTGAGCACGCGCTCGTTCAATATTTGCAGCTCCTGCGCTGTATACCGCTTCGTTTTAATTAATAGATTATGAATTTAGTTAGGAACACCCTATGACACCTGAGCATTTTTCACAACTAGCGGCTCAAGGCTACAATCGCATTCCTGTCACGCGTGAAGTCTTGGCTGACCTCGATACGCCCTTAAGTACTTATCTTAAACTCGCTAACGGCACCTATTCTTATTTACTAGAGTCTGTTCATGGTGGCGAGAAATGGGGCCGATACTCCATCATCGGTTTGCCTTGTACGCAAGTACTTAGAATTTCTGGCTCCACAGCCACACTCGAGCAAGATGGCGAAATCATCGAGCGACACGAGTGCAGTGACCCTTTAGCTTTTGTTGAGGAATTCCAAACGCGTTTCAAGGTGCCCGAAATAGAAGGCTTACCACGCTTCAATGGCGGTTTGGTTGGCTACTTTGGTTATGACACCGTTCGATACATTGAACCAAAGCTTGCTGACAGCTGTCCTGAAGATCCTTTGGGTACACCTGATATCTTGCTTATGGTGTCTGACCAGCTGGTTGTATTCGATAACCTAAGTGGCAAGTTGATACTTATTCATCATGCAGACCCTGCCACTGAAGATGCTTATCAAATAGCTCAGTCGGTACTGGATTTATTGGTTCATCGTTTACGGAATAATACCTGCGCGGAGCCGGCTCAAGAAGCCACACAAACTGACATAAAAGAAAGCGACTTTATA
>NZ_LWGJ01001536.1:0-14728 GCF_001635845.1 Oleiphilus sp. HI0132
CAAGCAAAATACCGATTTGCTTCATTTGGTAGAGGCTTAAAACCAGTTAGGTATTATGATAGTGATACGACCATCACCAGGGACTAAATTAATCGCGTTTTCTGCTAGCCTTTTAGATTCATTAAGGTCTCCCTCCTCTAAAGCTCTTTCAGCGTCAGTAAAAAGCTCAAATGCTGTGTCATTCTTTGCAGCAAAAGTACTCAAGCTAATAGCAAACAACACAACAAAAACTACAGACGTTTTAACCATATTCATCTTTCTATACCTTCTCTAAAACAACCTTAAAACTCGATTCCAATTTCTAGCATTCCTATCTTGAATTTGTTCTCGCTAGCCCCAAAAAACTGTTGCGCAGCGAAATCAACTGAAAAGCCACCTCTAACAAAACCTAGACCAACCGAAGCTCGCTGTTCATCCGCTAAATCAGAATAATTTCCAGTTTGATCTGTTATGCCAGCTCTTATCGCAAAAGTGTTCGAAGAAGTGGCACCACCGATTAGTAGTTCAGCACCGAGCTTTTTCTTTGTAAGTTCGATATCTAAAGAGTCGCTAGTTTGAAACAATAAATCCGACATCCCGCTGTACTTAAGTTTTTCGAAATCTGCGTTAAGATTGAGTTGGAAACTTACTTCGCTAAAGATCCAACCAAGACTCATCTTCGAACCAACTGATACTGATTCCGGGTATGCTGTAATCTCTCGGTTTCTTAGGGGATGATTAAAATCGTTTTCGAATGGGGTATGAGTCGACTCAAAATGGTAAGCTGCGCCTACATCCCACGCTAAATATCCAGAACTTGATGTGAAGTCGATTGGTTTATCAAGTAATCTATAGTTTGCCCCTAACTGTAATCCATACCCCGACGTCTCTTGCCTTACCTTATCGCTCACATCTTTTTCTTTTACCGATATGATTTTTAATGTGCCGCCTATTTTTGCGCTGTCTGACGGTGCATAAGCGACGTTTGCGCTGATATCATAACTCTGTAGAATCGCCGCTTCTTCAGTTCCTTGACTGGGCTCTTTAAAAGACACTCTTATGTTGTGAGTATCATATAAACCGAGGCCGAAAGCCCATTTTGTGTACCTTTTAGCCCAAAACACACCGCCATCGTCGTCCGACCCAAGCCCCGTATTTTCATAGCTAGTAGCACCAATAAGCACAAATTCCCCAGTATCCCTAGCGTTGAACTCACTAAATCCCATACCAGCTGGATTAATTGCCATAGAGGTCGCTCCATTAACTGCCGCAACTCCAGCTCCTCCTTGCGCCAATGTACGTGCGCTAAGGGGTAACATTTCAACAGGTGCCGCATATGCGGCCCCCCCAGTGACGGAGATCGCTAAAGATATAGCCAATGCTCTTTTATCGAACATGCACTTCATAATCGCTAACTCCCTTTACCTTAAAGCTCGTTGTAAGAAACGATGCTCTCTGTTTCGAAGAAGCCGTCGTCATCTTCGTCAAGACGATAAGCAATATGAGTGTCGTAATAAGTAAGCTCTACCTGACTTGATAGGCCTGTTACTAAAACAACACCAGCTGAATATTCGGAGTTATAATCGGTATAGACGAGCGCTTCTGTTATATCGACCGAATACGAAACATTGAGTTCAAGCGACGCAAAGTTAAGCGCTGAATCAGTATCGAGATAGTAAGTACCATCCCAGCTCCACCTACCGGGTTCTTGTCTGAGTTCAATCGCAAAATCACTAATTTGATAAGGGTCGTTGAAATATAAATTGGTAGGTTTTTCTTCATACCTTTGCCCACTCATTGCCAAGGTATTCGCATCTCTAAGGTCAAAAGTTATCGAGCCATTCTGAAACTCAACAAAGCTTTCAAGATCATCTAGATTGTAAGTTCCATAGTCGAGCACCCTATTTTCATACGTTTCTTTCACCGTGGTATTTTCAGCTATGTAGTCATAGCCATCAAAATAACCACTTAAAATATCGTACCGATGCGAGCCCGAAATATAGTATCCCGAATGTAAAAAATCGGCTCCGCACTGAGCAAAGTCGATATCTATATAATCGCCAGCTCCGTGAACGCGGCTGCCATTTCCATCTTGTAAAGAAGTAACGCTGTAGAATTCTACTAAGTACGATCCACCTCTATCACAAAGATCGCTTAAATCTGATGAACCGTTCGGATAGCTAGCCGTTGTTACCGAATTGCCAAGTTCTAGATCAACGTTCTCAAGCTTGTATCTCAGTTCGTTTAACCAGTACTCGTTTAGTTGATATACCTCTGAAATTACAGATTCAACATTCTGGTCATTAATTTCTCCTGTAGCGATTTTTGGAAAGTTGACCTTAGGCAGGTCGCTTTTGTTAATTTCTCCTCCTTCGTTTACGGGGTTTATTGGTTGCCCTGAATCGCCATCGCTTCCTGATCCGCAACCGGTCAAAATTGCTAGTATAGATGCGCCAAGTAGGTTTTTAGTTGTCATTAGGTTTGTCATGATCGTTGTATCCTTAAGTGTTGTTAGTGTTCGTTATTCAGTACTTTTTCTAGTTCGTCGTAAGCTTTCTTTGCTTCTTCTTTAGTCCACTTAGCTTCAGCGTCTCTAAAGCTCGATTTGATGAAGAGCTTCTTGTTCTTCTTGGCCAACTCTTCATCAATCCCCACCAGCACGTACTTCACCCCATTTGGGTCAGTAACCGAGGCATAAACACGGCTTCCCGATAGCGGCATCTTTAATTCACTTTGCCCTATTTCCTGTACATGTTTTTCTGCCCGCTCACTCAGACCTGATCCAGTGATAGACTCGTAATCACTTAGCGCTGCCTTTAAATCAACAGTTAGTTTTCTTGCGAGATCTGCTCGAGCGCGTTGCTGAGCAATTTGAAATGAGAGGTTCTCGCTGGCACTGTTACGGTCATAACTTCCCCTTCCTGTAACTAGGTCACCCATAACCCCTGTACACACCCAATTTGGAGCTTCCTTTTCCGTACCGTCAAAATTACACTCTGCTGTTTGAGGTGCTGGCGTTTGTGGTACATCATTAACTGTTGAACATGCGGCAGTTAGCGATACACCGATTATTAGCCCAACTGACTTATATAGATTTGTCATAATTTCCTCCGACATTTATGGTTTGAATACGTAAAAGTGATAACACGCGTTAAAGCGCATGCAACGCTTTTGGCATTTGCTTAAGTCGGGAGTAAATTTACAGAAAGTAGTAAAAGGGGTAACGGGACGCTTGGGGGACAAAGTTAATGCAAGCACTCTAAAACTTTGATCTAATGGGGCTTTCTATTGAAGGTTAGGTTGGTAAGTAGAATGATTAAGCAAACTGAAATCAGAACAGGCAGCATTACCTTATATGCACTGTTCCTTTTTCTTTTTCTTATTTCTACATCTCAGTTTGTCTTAGCACAACCAAGTAGGCCTGACCTCCCATATCTGGTTGTCTCACTAAGCACCCAAAATAGCGCTTGTGTATCCAAAACTTCGGTTCAGCGACCCCCTTGTAAACCTGTCTCATCAGGAGACTATTTAGACAAACAATCTGTCATCACAATTTCGCAAGGAAAAATAAAACTGTTTTCAATGTCTTCGAAAAGTATGATTATGCTGAGCGAAGGAAGCCATCGTTTGGATTACCTAGAAACACAAAAGCTGATTCAGGTTTCAGATAAGGAACGAATTGCCAAACTTTTGAGTACGGGTTACCGAAGCACAGCATCCGTCGCAACTCGTTCAAAAAACAAGGCAGCATGTTTTAAACAAATCAATCTAGATAAAGAATTCTGGGCAATAAACTGTAAGTTACAAGCAACTAAGAACAAGAAGCCCAAAAACACACTTGCTACTGTTCTGCCAAAAGCATCCAACTATCGCTCTATCCCTAAGCAGGTATTAGTAGGTGAATTCGCCTCTAGCCACTACATTGCTTCCGAGAATTTCTGCAAAACTATCGACGAGCATGCAATCGAGCTGGCAGAAAAAGCGTTAACCAGTGGCAAAGCGATACTTATTCTTTCACCGAAGGGATATGATTGGGAAGAAAACACTATTCTTCCAATATCAAATTCATGCAAACAAAGCCTTGATCAAGAGCTCGCAGAGCTTAATACCCTTGACCTAAACAAGAGCCTGCATGAGCAACTCATTTATCACGCATATAAAACACACGGCTTGATATTTGATGCAAGCGAAACGCTACAACAAAAAAGGGTTAATTAAGCCCTGTATATTCAAAGGAAGACCAATAATACGGATGTGGATTAATATCGTTAAGTAAAAATACTTTGGCCTGCTGTAGTGCTTCTGATTTACTCATAGATTCAAGATTACTGTAGAAGCCGAGCATGAGTAAACCTGTCTCTTCATCAGGAACTTTCCACAAGCTACTGACTACAGAATTAGCACCTGAAAACAATAAGCCATGAGTAAAACCAAACACTTCATCACCGGATCTTACCTCTCCTAAGCCTGTCTCACAGGCAGATAGCGTAACCAAGTCAGCGGAAATATTTGTCTCATAGAGTTCAGACAGAGTGAACATCCCATCATTTTTATCGTCTCCAGCCATAACAAGCGATGAGAGAAGAGGCTCATTCTCATTGAAATAGGCATGACCTGCATAATGAATAACTCCGTAATCTGAAATGCTATTTTTGAATTCAGTTTCAGTTGCTTGCTCACCTTTCAAGGTTTTTGATCTGTATGTAAGATTACCGATCGCTGAAGCTTCAAGCTCACTCATTTCTAAGGAGGAAAATCCATGGTCATTTGCGGGATTACCAATTACTAATGCCTTCTCGCTTTGAACAACTCTATTGGACAAAAGCTCTATAATTGAAATATTGGGCATTAACGAATAGCTGTATTTCTCTACTAGGAAACTCTGCCCATCGTGCAGAGACCCAAATGGCAAGTAATGCAGTTTTCCATAGGGTGTAATTAATAGACTGGTACCGTTTAAGTGTGGTTCTACGGGTTTGATGAGTGCATCATATAAGGCGCGACTATTTGATAGATAATCATCAGACCTAGTCCGTATCTTTTCCAAATACTCTTCGACAAGCGTGTCAATATTTGCCAACTCAACCATATGTCCGTAAACACTATCTTTGTTGAGAGCAAAGACATTCAAACCTTTGACTGATTGTGAGAAGAACAACATGGAAGTATTGTCAGGTACAGTAGACTGCATGTCCGCGATATTAATACTTGGCACACTGATCAATGAAAGTAACTCTGGCGCTTCAGCTTTCAATTCGGAACGCAAGCTTAAGATCATACTGCGTTCGTCTTCAGACTTGTTAAAACTGTTCTCCTCAAGAATCTTGATCTCATTAATTAAAGAATCAGCCTTAGAAGAACGTGAACCAAACTTTTCTTTAGCCGCAAGACTATCAACTAGTGCGCGAGACTTGGATCTCTCAGCATATTCTAAAGCTTTTCCGTGATCGCCAATCTCTATAAGGTAGTCGATATAAGCACTGTATACTTCAAACTTATCTGACATATAACCAATCTTTGAGGAACTGGCATTTATAAAGTTTCTGTTTCGTTCGTAAAAGTCTATCGCTTTTATAAAATATTCTTTTGCTTTGTCAGACTGATCGGCATTTCGTAAACTTAAAGCATAATCTCCCAGTGCTGCATAGTAGACGTCAGGAAACTTTGACTTCAAGTCATCTCTAGAAAACAACCTTTCATACATACCAACTGAACTGTTGTAGAAATCTCTTGCAAGATAAGAGCGTGCTAACTTATACAGATGTGGAATCTCTTTATCTTTTGGTAATTCGCCAGACTGTGTTGCCTGGTTAACAGCCTGCAGATAGTCTAGAGCAGGAATACTATTAGGCCCAGCCGCTCCCGCTGCATAAATACTAGCTCCAACCATCAAAAAATCGGTCATGCTCCAAGCGTTGGAGCGTCTCAATTCGTTTTCTGCTTGACCGTATTTCCCAAGCGCTTGGTAAACATCGGCGATTGCTAGCTTATTTTTTACATCATCATCAGTTCTATTCAGAACACCAAGTGAAATACCACGAATATAGCCAATTTCCTGCTCAGCAGCACTAGTATTACCCAAGCAAGCTGCAGACAAGCCCTTTAAACGACGCAGCTCGCGGTATTCATCTTCCATGGTTGGTGGATAGGAATTTTGAAACGGATTTAGACCTTTCGTCGCATACCCTAATGACTTATTACAATCGTGGTAATCAAGATATAGCTGTGCCGACCTAATCGAGGCTTCAGCGTTCTGCCTATAATAATCTGTCCTGTCAAACGCCGACACGTCTTTGTGATAACGCCCTAGCTTCATATAGGGTAAGTTATCGACTCTACTTTCTAGCCTAATCAGACAATGCTCAGCATCAGAGTAACGATACAGTTCATAAAAATCATCGCAGAGGTTTCTTAACTCATAGAAATCATCGATATGCCCAACTTTTTCGGCTTTCTCATATCCAATATCCTTGATTACATCAAGCTCGCAGCTTTTGTCGTCACAATGACTCCACGGTTTAGAAGCACAGCCATAAAAAAATATAGACAGTAGAACTAAAAGTAGAGTCTTAGTACGCAAATTTGGAGATGAAGAATTAAGCAGAAAGGCTTTTTGGTTTATCATGAGCCAGATTTGATTCCTTAGTTTAAACAGCAGTTACTATGTCGCGCATATTACCTTTTTTACTATTTTTTTCAGTACTTTCCGGTTGCTCAATCAATAAACCAATTCAAACTTTAGATCCTGCTCTCATTTCTGATGATTCCTTTGGTGAATACGAACTATATGCGGACCTAGTTAAAACAGGCGATAAGTGGTATTTCACTAATATAAACGACTCCAGAGGCGAAATCCTGCTCAACAATCTGACTTTACACACCCTTTCACACACTGAACACAAACGCTGCCACAGAGGCATTTTCGGGCTCACGTCAGGTAACTGCGAAGAAATAGATTCTAATTGGCTAGCCTATAAACCGATGGAAAGAAACTTGATTCTATTCCCTATTTCTTGGGCTCTCGCACCTATTGGAATCCCAATTTCTTGGGCGAACGGAGACTTCACTGATATTGATGTTTTCTTCTTTCCAGTTCAGGTAATTCCGACATTTGACAACAAAGCCCTTAAGCAGGCGATTGATCAAGCGGCTCAATTACAGGACAACAACTCCATAATCGATGACATTGGTAACCTTTACTACGAAATAAAAGAAAACAGTAAAAACGCAAGCTACGATTACCCCAAGAGCAACGGTGAAGAACTAACTAATCTGGTAGATGAATTCAAAAAGAATCAGAAAGCAGCGGTTCGTAATTATCTCAAAGAAAAACTATCGCTGGTCTTAACAGATAACAGCGGGTTGCTTAACAAAGAAGCCCCTAACCCGAACTACTTAGCCAAACCAATAATTACTATCCAAGAATTAGAGCAAAATTTTCTTTACCCAGAAATTAAGCCCTTGGCTCAAACTAAAGACTTAATTACGTCCCTACTACCAGCCGATAGCCTGGGAGAACTTCAGTCAAGACTTCAACGTGCCAAAACAGAGCTTATGAATCGAGAGATATCGAATAACTCAATATACAATCAAAATATCGCTTTGATTAAGCAAACAAATGCATTGAATGTAGACAACTTCCTACAATTTAAGAAAGCTTCTTTGACCAATAAATTCACCATAGATTGGAAAATTAGTCCTAGCTCAAAGTTCCTTTTAAAGGACATGGATTACCAAATCGAATTGCCACCCAAATTAGTTTTGAGTCAATCAGAACTCGATTTTGAGCCTTATCTTAATCTGATCATAAACAGCATTAACTATAAACCCGCGCTCCCCAACAATCATGTTGAGGAAGATTCGTATTTGAGAGCTTCACTGCACAAGGATCACATTGAGTTCACAAACAAGTCTGATAGCTCAATTGAGCTTGACTCATTAAAGCTCAGCCTAAATGGTTTTCTGACTGAGACCGAGTTAAACAAACCTTTAAAAAAGGGCGAAACTTACAAGCACTTTCTGACAAATGCCAATCTTAAAACTTATTCTCCATTATTTTCAGGGTTAACTAAGGAACAAGCGGATAAGACGAAAGTACTTACTACACTTATTATTGATTATAGGCACGATACCGGTTCTCATACCCTAAATGGTCAAACAGAAGAATCGCCCCTGACAACTCTTCTTCAGAATTGAACTATTAGATAATCATTGTTGCGGATTAATAATATGACTGGCCCCAATAAATTTGGAGCCAGTCGAAGATCTTATTGCAAAGTCACCTCAAACTCAAAAGCATGATAATCCTCTAAATGACCATTCGTATAGTTATAAAAGAGCTCAATTACCGCATTGGTTTGCGTCAGGCTTTCAATTATGAACTGTTGCTCTACACCAACGGATAATGGCGATTCAGGCACAAAGCTAACCGTACCGTCTTCGTCAGTCACCTTGATCTGTAAACGTGACGCAGAACTTCTGTTCGGTCCATCCGTTGCCGTTACGGTAAGCAGATACTGGTTACCTGGGTAAAGCGCGACCGCGTAACTATCGACATTATCACGGCTACCCATCTCAAGCTGACTAACTATAGGCTGAGAGACGTCAACGGCATAAGCTAAACGTGGCGTCTCATTGGGTTCCATGTTATTTCCAGTTGAATGAGGATTATCCCAAGTTTCTCTCGGTTCCCAGATCGCCACTTCATATTTGAAATAATCATTCTGATAAATCGTTCCGTGTTGAGATAGTACTCGGAGATAGTAAGTCCCTGTTTCTGTCACCGAGAACTCGCTGCTTGAAGCAATATCCTGATGCAGATCGTAATTTGATACTACAGGAGAGCCATCTTCATCAGTTACCTCAAACTGTAAGCCGCCAGCAGTGGTACTACCTGAGCCTTGTAAATTAACACTCTTAATACTGTAAATGATGCCCTTAGTTAGAGAGTATTGATAAACGTCGGCCTTGTCTTCACCTCCTATTAAAAGCTCCGAAAGATAGGTTTTGTTCAACTCTGCAAGCTTCGCAGTATTGTTCGTCTCGTTGGGTTCGAAAGTTTCCGTATTCTGATCGAGCTCGCCATCTAATGAGGATGGTAGAACTTCCACCTCGAATTCAAAATAGTCGTCACAAAAAGTACCAAAGCAAGACAACTCAATATCAAGAACCTCGTTCTTGTCTAGCTCAATATCAGTATTAAAAGTATTAGTCGCACTTACGCTCTCTTCTACAAAAACACTTCCCGTAGGTGATTTGGCGTCGATAAACAGGAACGAATTTATACCACTATTCGGGCCCTCAACATTTGATACACGTAGGGTGACCGTTTGTTCTTTAGGCGACGTATATCGAAACTCCTTGGTGTTATCTTCCAAATCTGTAGTCAACTCGCGAAGTAACGGCATTTGTAGACTTAAAACCTCCGCTGTAGATCCTGTGTTTGGATCTTCAGGGCTTGGATCCTCAGAGCCTGGAATTTTGCTGTCAGTTCCACAAGCGGCTAGTAAAACCGGCAATAATATAATTGAGAGATGTTTTAATTTCATTGAAATCCTTTCCCTTAAGTTTGCTTTAATCCATGCATTTAAGTGCAACATATAATTAAATATAAGCTGCTTATTTTCTTTTCTATTTTTTAAGTTATTAGCTTTTATTAGATCCATTTTTCTTCCTCTGTTTACATTTAAATTGCGCTAGAGAAATAACACGGGCTAGTGCCCATGCAAGGCTCTAGCGCCTCGTATTGCTGGAAGAAATTTATTAAATTTTTAATGAGTTTTAACCGGACATCAAAGGGACAATGGATCCCTGCATAACCTAAGACAAGCTATAAATTCTATGACTAGAATCCAAGTACTCGGTCTTAACGAGCTAATAGTTTAAACAGTTCATCGCCAATCTGTGGCTCACCATCAGGGCAACAGCTCTCTGTTAACCCGGCGTACTTAATGTCTTTTGAATAACGACGTGAAGCACCATCATTTTCAAGTCCACTGAAGAAGAACAGCTCTTCACGATGGTGATGTCGACATTCACCCGCGAATACCCAGGGTTCAAGGCAAAGTGTATTGTTGAAGCTACCCCACTTACGCGTATCAAAAAGATAAAGCCTATCAAGCTCCAGCTTATCGGAAGTAGCAAACTCATCGATATATGTACTTGCGCCTGAATACACTAGGCAATCCCAATAGTAAGTTCCGTTATTTTCTGATTTGAACTTCTTGGGTTTAATATAGGCAAAGGAGTCTAGAAAACTTAACGCTCTATTCAAGCCCTGTTCAATATCGTAAACCTCATCTAAAGAGTCCTGAATCTGCGCCTCGGTATAACCCGTAGAAGCAAAATGCTTCCATTCGTTGCGAATATCAATAATACGAAATAAGAGACTCTCAATGCTGCTATCCCCCTTCTGCCTAGTCAAATGGTAAAGCTGGGGAAAGCGCGATGAACCAACAGCGTCCGAAATATTTGAGTATTGCTTACATATATCTCTAAATATGTGCAAATAATTGCCAAGTGTTGGGCGACGCCACTTTTTCCAAACACCTTTATCAATCTTTTTTCTTTCAGAAGAATGTTTTTCAAAGTATTCGGCTAGATTAATCAGCGCCAACAATTGCACCCAGTACGTGAGGATATCGATCGAACTGACAAGATGCTTGTACGAATCTACATGGCTATCCCTGATTGACTCAGCCATCACAACCACACAAGGCTTGGATAATTGTCCAGGCTCACTAATATCGGTAGATTGGTTGGAGCGGAGTAATTCCCCAAGCTGGCTAAGTAAACCAGAGCCATACTTAAAGTCGACTACTAACCACAATATAAAGAGCGATGACAATGGTAGCCCGATAGGCAAAAGAAGCGATAAATTCGAAAGACATAAATAGCTGACAAGAATGTAAGCGAAAGCACTACATACAAAGGTGGCAGCAATTTTATAGCTGCTGTTTAATCCTGTAGTCAAATAGGTTAAAAGGAAAAGAAATAAGATGAGGGCAACTAGAAAAAAGACATCCAGGCCATTTAAATAGACGTATCCACTATCACTAGCCAGCGCCATAGCCGTAGAAGCTAGAATGTAAACACCTGGAGTAAACGCTACTGTAGGCTCGGTTCCATAAAAGATCACGTTTGAGTCAGCCGAATTATTATTTACTTGGCCAGACGGAGTAGTAACAATATGAGGCAGTTTAATCGGGCCACCTTTGTTATATGCCACATCATGCTGATCTTGCGCATCATGGGTAAAACCGATCAATACAGTGTCAGGAAGCGCTACGTCATTATCTGCATAACTAAAGTACCTTACATAAAACTCTTGGAGAGACTGGGCAGGCATAACATTAGCCAGGGGTAGAAATACCTCTAGATCTTCAAATCGCATACGAGAAAAAGAACTTAAACTGTTCGATGGCAAAATGGGCAGTAATTCAGAATCTACTTCGCCGCGTGCGGCTAACGCTTCTGCCATATAAGGCACACTCAGTTGCCCTCTTGTTGTGGAGCTTATTTCGTTCACAGAGTAAAGGACGCTTTCATGAGTATTCACATGCGCGAACCTTACATTGTCCAACTGTGCAATAGGCGATATAGGTAAGCTCCAATTACGGTCCAGCGATCTAATTGGCACCCAAACTGCCTCAAAACATGAGAGTGACTTTAATAATTCTTGAGTATCTTTCTCATCAGCTAAAAGATGCTTTCCCACCCACGTTTCTTCTTCTAGAAAAAAGTCGAAAGCAAGATTCTGGACTCCCAATTTACAATATAGATTCAAAGACTCGGCTAATTTGTATGAGGCATATCGTTGTTTATACAGATCGGTGGAAGCATTAAACGTTTCAGATGTATATAAATCATGAATAGAAATACGCAAATCACTATCTAATGAATCATTAGTATTTAAATACCAAGCATACTGCCGGACTTTCTCATCCCAAATTTGCGTAGAGTGCTGTACTGAGGGAATGTTAAATACAATTACCAACACGATCAAAATGGGAAAGACAATCAGCGACACTCTTGAAAGATATGCACGGTTAAATCTAGATAAAAAACGGTGAATTTGGAGACTATCCATTGTATGTGTTTACTTCTACTAAGTTGTCGGTTTTGAGGAGACTAGATTAACGATTTTAGCGGTTAGGTAAAAGCACTTCCCTTTGCTTTTATGCAACCACTCAAACCTCACTATCTGCTCGGATAGCTGAAGCTAACACGACACTGAGTGTTCTTAATAATTTCTTTGGACGCTTCAGCCAGAGCCTTAAAGCTTTTAAAGTCCTCACTTATTCTCTCACCATTGGGGGCAGTAATGCAGCACAGTAAACCTAAACCTTCCTTCCGACCTAACCTACAAGCAAAGAAACTCGTCCATTTCTCCGCTCTCGCTAAGTCGACACTTTTTGGCAGAGACCCTAAAACCTGTTCCACTGATAGAAAAGGTCCTTTCTTAGAAATCCAGTAGTTGATAAATAGCGCAAAAATATCTTCTAATCGCTGGCAGACTTCGGCATTATCTGAATCGACAACGCGTGGTCGCCAGCCCCTCTCTAGAAGCAATTCGAAAGCGCTATTTACTACCCAAGCAGGGATATTACCAATTCCTTTTGCCATATTGTCTAGTTTGGTTCCTGTCATAATAAAATGATCGCACCATCCACTCCCGGAGGCATAATCCACAATTAGTTGTGCTTTTTCTGACGGCGTAAACCCCTTCATAAATGACATATATTCCTTCACTGCGCTCTTACGGTATTCTTTCAAATTTGTGCGATCCACACCTCTCAACAAGTTACTGTTCTCGGTAATACTATTAATCAATTCCAGCAAACTCGTGTCCATTTCATATGTTTCAGTTGGAACTTCCGTGAAAGAGCCAATTGATGTCTTGGTTTCAATTAAGTTCATCATCATTTCGATTTCCTTTTTTAATCTACGCTTAGCAAGGGCACTTGGTTGTTGTTGAAATTTCACCGTCATTATCTTGTGTTGTCTTGACAGCCTTAGTATTTCTCTCACTTGTCTTAGCGATTCGAATATGATTCAGCTGGCCGAGGAAACGAGCATCTTCCTGGTTCTGCGGCTTGAACTTAAACACACTATCGAATAACACGAACGATCTAGACAGTTCGCTCGCAGAAATACTACTTCCTCCACGAGCTTTCAGCACTTCAGGTACCATAGCCAATACATGCTGAATCATTGCTTGCCACCCTTTAACCTCAATAACTTTGTTGTTTAGGCGCATAAAGCTTCTCACTTTTATCTTTTTACGACTTCCTTTATCACCAGTACGCTCAAATATATGCTTACGAACAACCTCGGCTGAAACTAATAATTGGAAGACAGCAAGTGGTGTTAAAGAGGCGAGTGTGTAAAATTCTCTGCTCTTATACTCGACGACAATGTACTCATCCTTATCCTTGTCATAGAACACTGCATCGGGCTTTACGAACGCCTTACTCCAGCAAAATGTTTTTGAGTCAATCGATATTTCAGCTAAATCATATTTAAAGTTAGGCAAAAACCTTTCTTGTACACTTTCTTCTTTTACGTCTTCGCTTCCAAAATCTTTAATTGATGCAAACTGGCTATAAGTGCTCATATCAGGTGCATCTAAACAGTCGAACTTTAGGTAAGGCAAATCTATCCAACGGAACTTATCGTTCCTCATTTCGTTAGTGTTAGCTTTCTTTATATGTTTGCTAATTTCAGGTGTAGATAGTTCTTTTTTGATTTGAGTCTGAATGTTAACTAGCTTACGCTGGAGATCAAATTCAGGGCGACAAGCAATTTTCGTTACACGATTGGTTGGTGATTCATGTTCTCTTATCGCGGGATTTGTAATTTCCTTATATACCTTGTACCAGACAGTAAAGGTGGCAACGGTAAGTAGTGTAATAAGTGCAGTTATAATTTCAGTTGTCATTTTCATATCCTCAAAAAGTAATTTAATTTGTAAAGCGTCTCTCGTAACGCTTGAAACTAGATTACGATTTGAGGATCAATTTCGTTAGGGACAGTAGGAGGACAACTGATTTTAGAAGAACAAAAAGCGGCTCTCTATTATGTCGAGCCGCTGTTACCTGTATGAAATAACTAGTTTACGATTTCTGTAGTTAGACTCGTAAATGCTCCCCAAAAGAATGGATTACTGTTCACTTTTAACATATCAAGCTGAGCTGTTCTCAGAGCATCGCTGACATCTTGCCCTGCCACTAAATGCTCGTAGAATCGCCCCATCAATAAGACAGTTTCATCGCTTGGTATAGACCAGGAACTCAGTACTAGATTATCAACACCAGCCATTAGCAAGCCTCGCTGAAGCCCAAACACCCCTTCACCAGATTGAATGTCACCGGATCCTGTATTACAGGCAGAGAGCACAGCAAGATATACATCATCCAAATCCATCGTGCTGAATTGACTCGCTGTCAATAAGCCAGCGCCACTGCTTTTAGATGTTTCATCATTAGCACCAGCTAATGCAATACCCGAACGAAGCATAGGGTTATCTTTCTTGATATAAGTTGTTGAGATTGTTTTATTTAATTTATTTACAAAAGCCGCAGGCGGAATATTATTATCAGCAGGTAAGAAAAAGCCGTGACTTGCAATATGGAGCGCCTTAAGACCCTTGTCATCTGCTAACACTTTACGTAAGTTAGCTTCTGAAGCTTCTTTGCCTGTGAGCGATATTATTGAAGACTTGCCTCGTAAGACTCTAGATATTTCTTCA
>NZ_LWGJ01001537.1:0-846 GCF_001635845.1 Oleiphilus sp. HI0132
ATTACCTAAATCTCTGAAGGGTGGAACTTCACTAAAGTTAAGTGTCATAAAGCCAACAACTGTTGTGATGCTGGTGATGAAAACCGGCTGGAAATTGATACGTATGGCTTCTTGCATTGCTTCGGCTTTAAGCATTCCGTGCCGCATGTTAAATAGAAAGGTCACTAGAATATGAACGCAATCGGCAACGGCCATTGTCATGATTACCGTGGGCGCTGAGGTGCTTGGACCGGTAAGCGTCCATCCTAGCCAACCGAACATTCCCATTGCGCTGACGATAGACATTATTATGACAACCAAGGTTACGGCGGTACCGGTGAACGAACGTAAAAGCAATAATAAGGTGAAGATTATTATCACAAACATGACCGGAAACAGGTTTGCAAGGTCGTCCTGGGCTGATTCAGAAAAGGCATTGCCTAGCATCACGCTACCTGTGATATAAACATCCAGGTGGGGGTAGTCTTCTTCAAACTGGGCAATCATCACACGTGCTTGCGCTACTAGTTCGGGAATCTCCTGTTCGGTCAATTGAGGAAGTTGAACTGTGGTATTGACCGCAGTAACATGCGCTTGCTTGGAAATAAGGCGACTTTCTAGCAGCGGCTCGCTAAGCGCAATCCGTTTAATCTCGTCCAAATCGGCTTCATCTGGAAATTCAACCAGGTCGTTAACGAGCAAGTCATCTTCTTCGGCTTTTGTATATTGGAAGTTTGTGATTGAATCGACGCGTGTTGAATAAGGCAATTGCCAAGCTCTATCAGTTAGATCTTTAACTGCATTCAAGGTTGGAACGGTAAATACCTCGCCATCTTTCGGCGCTAGAACAACAAATATATTGTCTGA
>NZ_LWGJ01001538.1:0-1133 GCF_001635845.1 Oleiphilus sp. HI0132
TTCAGCCAGCCAAGCTGCCAACCAAGCCCTTCCTGCTTCCTCCTGATCACCATCTTCTTCAGGGTCATGCAGAAAATCGGCAAAGCATTGACTCACCGCTGAACGATGCTCATTCAGCTCTGCCTCTAAACTTGGCCAGTCTGAATAGCTCATCGACCAAGCAATACGCTGACGGCTCTCTTCTGATTCTGGAATTAACTGGGTTTGTTGGTCTGCCAAGCCTTGTATCGCATGCTCCAAATTACGCAATAGTCGATAGGCAAGTAATAAAGTATCGACCCATTCCGAGGGTAAATATTCATTTTCTTGCAATGTACGATAAACGCTTACCAAGCCCTGCTGCTGGAGGCGTTCGTCTCGGCCACCATGAATCAATTGGCAGGCCTGGGCAATAAATTCGATCTCTCGAATGCCGCCATCACCCAGCTTAATATTTTGCTCTCCACCTTTGCGGTGCATTTCAGCCATAATCATACGCTTCATATCGCGCAAGGCTTGCACAGAGGTAAAATCAGCATACTTGCGGTAAACAAAAGGGCTAATAATATCCATTAAGGCCGCGCTGGCTTCAGGGTTTGCGTCGGCATTAACGATACGCGCCTTGATCATGGCATAACGTTCCCACTCCCGTCCCTGGTTGTGATAGTAGTCTTCAAAGGAAGCGAAGTTCATCGCCAATGCGCCACTATCACCATAAGGCCGCAAGCGCATATCGACACGGAATACGAAACCCTCAGAGGTCATGGCATCCAAAGCATTGATGAGCCTTTGCCCCAGGCGCGTGAAGAAGAGCTGGTTTTCAATTGGCTTTTTGGCGTGATCGGTCTCACCAGATTCAGGATAGGCAAAAATCAGGTCGATATCGGAAGATACATTTAATTCATAAGCGCCATGTTTGCCCATCGCCAACACCAGCATGTGCTGAGGGATAGGTGCACCGCCCTCTTTTGCTCTAGAAAAAGGGGTGCCATAACGCTCGCAAAGCTGTTTGTATAAGACATCCAAAGCAACTTCAACCGCTGCATCGGCCAAAGCACTTACGTCCGAAAGTGTTTCTTCCAGCTCTACCAAGCTTAAGAGATCGCGCCACATAAGCCGCGTCATTTCATAGCGACGAAATACTCGCAGAACTG
>NZ_LWGJ01001539.1:0-1704 GCF_001635845.1 Oleiphilus sp. HI0132
GCGAACCATCAGAATTATTTACCAGGGTTAGAGCAGGAATACCCGGGCTTCCTTGCGCACCTTCAGCAAAAGCTGAAAATGACAACAATGACAGAACGACACCTAGTGCTAGGAGTGCAAAAGTACGCACTGAAAACTTTGACTTCGTTGTCATAGCTTACCCTCTTGAGAGTTAAGCTCAGAGCTGCCTTGCTCCTCAGGCGTACTTTTAGTGAGCAAGCCTTTTAAAGTTGTCGAAAAATCGGAATGTGCACCACGACCACCACCTTCTTGAGCGTTATCACTAAGATCAGAATCGCTGTCAAAAGTATGCAAACAAGAAATCTGCTGATTGGTAACACCCAAAAGAAGTGTCTGCCCTTTTACACGAACCAAACTAACTTTTTCTCTTGCACCAAGCGGAAGAGACGAAAGCACTTCCATTTCTCTATTTTTAGCAATATTAAATCCGCTAAATCGGCGAGCAAACCAAGCCAAGACAAAAATGAAGACCACCATTGCGAATAAAGTAGCGACAACAATAGGCCAACTCGTTATCGGGTCGTACTCTGGTGCACGAGCTTTACTAAGGTGGGTCGATTCAGTATTTGAGCTGACAACTTCGTTTTCAGTTTTTAACGTATCGTCTAACTCAACTAATTGTTGCTGTGGCTCAGTGCCAGGATTCGTAGAATCTGAGGATTCATTAGCATACACAATACTGGTGCTCAGTATGAACACCACACAAAGGCGAATCAGTAAGCCCACAAAACTACCCTAAACGCCTGATACGTTCAGTTGGACTTACTACATCAGTCAGTCGAATACCGAATTTATCATTAACCATAACAACTTCACCATGAGCGATTAGTGTGCCATTGACCAAAACATCTAATGGCTCACCGGCCAAGCGGTCAAGCTCAATAACGGAACCTTGATTCAATTGTAATAAGTTTCTGATCGGAATGGAGGTATTACCGACTTCCATCGATAACGTAACAGGTATATCCAGAATGACATCAAGATCGGGAGCGCCTGGGCCACCAGCACCAGCGTTAGCAGCCGCAGCTGGACGCGAATCAAAAGACTCTAGAGGCGCAGACTTAATATCATCAGCATCATCCCCTTCGATAGCTTCAGCTTCGGCCATTGCCGCCGCCCACTCATCCTCAACACTACCTTCGCCGCCTTCAGAATCACCAGACTCTTCCATTGCAGCTTCCCATTCAGATGCTAGTTTTTCGTCTTCACTTTGATCTTCGTTATCACTCATTTTCTTCTTCCAAATTTTCGTCAACTACACTGGATATGAGGTTGGGTCGTTCAATTTTTTCTTCAATTTTCGCCGCTAACTGACCATCACTTTGCCCAAGCTTTGCTTTGAACATAGGGACCTTATTCGCAGTTAGCGTAATAAACTCTGGCATTTCTATCGGTATAACATCACCTTTTTCAAGCTTGGCAACATCTCTAAGTGATATCTGTTCTTCTAGGACTGTCGCATTAAGAGGCACATTAGCCTCTAAAAGATCTTTCCGAATAGTTGTCATCCAGCGCTCGTCAACATCGTCAACATCACTCTGGACACCAGCATCGAGGATCTCGCGAATCGGCTCAATGGTAGAGTATGGAATGGCCAGATGAAGGTCTCCACCACCGCCATCTAGTTCGATATGAAAGGTACTAATTACTATCACTTCACTAGGGCTAACAATATTCGCCATT
>NZ_LWGJ01001540.1:0-898 GCF_001635845.1 Oleiphilus sp. HI0132
AATTCGCCCAAACTCATTCGCGCCACCTTCATGCCCGGACAGCAAGGGAATAACAAATTCGCCACGTTCATCCAGAACGAGGACGGGCGGGTCTTCATGTTTGTTCACCATTACCGGCGCGAGTGTTCGCATGACAATGCCTGTGGCACAGATTAAAATCTGTCGTTCGCCGGCGCGAAATGAGTCTTGCACCGTTTGCGCAAAGGGTTGCGGTTTAAACGACACCTCGACTTCATTCGTAAGCGCAGTTGAATCGGTTCTAATTGCGCTTGCTAAGCGTTCTGCCAAACAGCGCCCGGCTTCGGTTAACGCGAAAATTCTAATCACGACTTCTCTCCTCTGAGCTACGATCTGCCGATGGTAAAACCACAAACAAAGAAAAATACGGCCCTTGCTCTGGAGATAATTGAGTTATATCGCTCACAATCTTCTGATTATCTCGGCCGATATATTCAAGATACGTGGCGTCGGCTAATCTTCCCGTTCGCTCAAGCAATGCCAATATTCTTGGGCGGGCCTGCCCTGCTTTCATGATCACCACACTATCGTGCTCGCTAAGGGCTCGCTCTATTTGCGAATCCTGATGACGGCCACTGACCACAACAAACGATTCTTTTAACATTGTAAGCGGTTGCATCATCGCGCTGGCAGCAGCATTCACAGACGAAATACCTGGGATCACCTGACAGGGGTAGTCATCCTGAAGCCGCTCAAGTAAGTAGGCAAACGAGCCGAAAAATAAGGGGTCGCCTTCACACAAAAACGCCACATCCTGCCCCGCATCAAGCGCCGCTTTTATCCGAACAGCGCCACTGTCGTAAGCGTGATTCGCTAAGGTACGATCCTTCGACATCGGCATCTCGATCACGACATCCTCAAGAACATTAAGACCCTGATC
>NZ_LWGJ01001541.1:0-1236 GCF_001635845.1 Oleiphilus sp. HI0132
CTGGAATCAACGGGGTCAGACTCGATTGAATTTCAATCGAGTCTGACCCCGTTGATTACTTTCTATTAGTATCGATTTCTATATAATGTCGGGTTTTATTTTTCGTCGGATTATCACCCAGCATGTCAGAACAAAACACTCCTGAAAAAGACACCGAAGTTAAGCACTTTTTACAGCAGGCTATCGAGCAGGACATTGCCGATAACAAGCATGGCGGCAAGGTTGTTACGCGTTTTCCTCCTGAGCCGAATGGCTTTTTACACATTGGTCACGCTCGTTCTATTTGGTTGAACTTTGGTTTAGCGAAAGAGTATGGCGGTGAGTGTAACCTTCGTTTTGATGACACCAACCCTGAAAAAGAAGAGCAGGCCTATATTGATGCGATTCAGGAAGATGTTAAGTGGTTAGGCTACGACTGGTCGGGTGAGGTGCGTTATGCTTCTAACTACTTCGACAAGTTTTATGACTGGGCTTTGCATCTCATCAATCAAAAATTGGCTTATGTTTGTCACCTTTCCCCTGCCGAAGCCAAAGAGTATCGTGGTTGGGCGACGTCTCCTGGTAAAGAAAGTCCTTATCGAGAGCGTACAGTTGAAGAGAATTTAGCTGAGTTCGAGAAGATGCGTGCCGGTGAGTACGATGAAGGCGCTTGTGTTTTACGCGCCAAGATCGATATGGCCTCACCAAATATGAATTTGCGTGACCCGATTCTTTATCGTATCCGTAAGGCTTCTCATCATCAAACGGGTGATAAGTGGTGTATTTATCCGAGTTATGATTTTGCTCATGGGCAGGAAGATGCCATTGAAGGTGTGACGCACTCAATTTGTACCTTGGAGTTTCAGGCTCACCGGCCTTTATATGAGTGGTTTACGGAAAACCTACCTGTTCCGAGTAAGCCTCGCCAGTACGAATTTGGTCGTTTGAACTTGAACTATACCGTTACCAGTAAACGTAAGCTTAAGAAGTTGGTGGATGACAGTGTCGTTTCAGGTTGGGATGACCCGCGTATGCCAACGGTATCAGGTATGCGTCGTCGTGGCTTTACGCCCACTGCGCTAAAAAGCTTCTGCGATATGATCCCTGTTTCAAGCAAGAACAATAGTGATATTGACGTGGCGATTCTTGAGCGAGCGATTCGTGATGATTTAAACGACAATGCTGCGCGCGCCATGTGTGTGATGAACCCTATTAAGGTGACAAACATAAGCCAATTTTTGATTGATGAGATGCAAA
>NZ_LWGJ01001542.1:0-834 GCF_001635845.1 Oleiphilus sp. HI0132
AAGCACTCGAACCCGCCAGCCTTGTTGTCGCGAACTACCATCAATTTCATTCCTATGGTTATGATGATCCCGAGTTATTACGTTTCGAAATCACCTTTATGCATGAACTCTTCGTACGCAATGCTAAACGCGATGCCAAGCGGCTACTCAATAACGGTGAACAACGTTACAAGTGGTTTTGTAAAGAATACCCTCACTTCCTGGAGCGCATCCCCCAATACCATATCGCCTCGTTTCTCGGCATGACGCCCGTTAGCCTGTCCCGCCTTCGAAAAAAGTTTTCTCAATAGCCTCAGCTAGCCATCTATAAGGAACAAATACTTACCAAGTTTTGCTTGCTGCTCCCCACGCACTGGTCAATAATTAATCAAGACCTACCGCTACTGAGGAGTGTTCATATGCCTGTTAGCCAAATCGACACCCGACTTAATATATCGTCCGTACCTGAAAAAACTACTTCTAGTGACGCAAGGTCTTCACCGCAAAGTGATGGCACAGAGCAAATTGGTCAAGTAGAGGCCCTTCGCAAAGAATTCAATGCTGCCGTGTTGAATGCTAACTACGAAGTTAGCCTCAGCGTCAAGAACGAACCTCTGAGCCTGCTTTATCAGACCGCTATCGATGCGATCAATAAAGAGCTAGAAGGTGACTTTGGCGAAAACTCAATCCAGTCCGGTTATGAGCAAGGCCTGGACGTCTCACCCGAAGCGACAGCGGGCCGGATTGTTAATTTCTCGACTAGCCTGTTTCCACTTTATCAACAACAACACCCTGAATTGAACGAGAGTGAGCAAGTCGAAAAGTTTGTCGATATTATTAGCGGTGGTATTGATA
>NZ_LWGJ01001543.1:0-1334 GCF_001635845.1 Oleiphilus sp. HI0132
TGGTTGTGCCCAATCGGTAAAGCTGTATCTTCATAAGCCCGATGAGATAGCGCCTCATCGAGGAATATATGCCGCGGCGTATCCAGCATGACTGCCAATACATCCTCGTTGGTAATCCCCTCATCCCTGAGCCGCTGAATGAGTCGCATCCGGGTACGGCGCGAGGTCATTCCTATTCCTTCGAGATCAAGTGTCTGACTCACGATATTCAATCCTCTAAACAATCTTTTACTTGTGATATCAGCTCATGACGAGTCATATCAACTTGAAGCGGCGTTACTGAAACATAACCGTTCTTTACCGCGTCAAAATCTGTACCTTCTCCGGCATCGTCTCCCTCGCCTGCAAGCGATATCCAATATCGCTGTCGACCTCGTGGGTCTGACACTTCCTCTGGGGGAAGCCCTTTTGCCCGATGCCCCAAACGCGTGACTTTAATTCCCTTAAGCTGCTCATAAGGCACATCCGGCACATTGACATTCAAAATGGTTCTTTCAGGCACTTCCAAATCTTTAGAGCGAACCAATAAATCGAGTACCACTTTTGCTGCAGTTTGATAATGAAACTGACCCTGGTTCACTAGGGAAACAGCGATAGCGGGCTGCTTTAAAAACCGCCCTTCAATCGCTGCAGCGACTGTCCCCGAATATAACACGTCATCGCCAAGGTTTTCATGAGAGTTAATACCTGAGACCACACGCTCAAAGTCAAGATCAAAAAGTGATGAGACCCCTAGGTGAACACTATCGGTCGGCGTACCATCAATACAGTAATGGCCATTTGCAGTTTCCATTACACGCAAAGGGCGACTCAAAGTCAGTGAACTGCTTGCGCCACTATGATCACGATCCGGTGCAACCACCTTCACCTCGAACTTGGAAGATAGAACCTCCGAGAGTACCTGTATACCTTCAGCATTAATACCGTCATCATTGGATATCAGTAAACTCATCGTGTGCTCCGCATGCCTTGATTACCCTCTCCCAAGCCTTGAGACAAGTTAAACACTTCGGCAAGCAATGAAGTAGCAAAGACTCCCGTAGGTAATTGAAACTCTAGTTCAAGCTCAGCCTCTCCCATTGACCAAGACATCGCCTCAGGGACAACAAGGTATGGCCTCCGCTCTAAACGCAATCGATTTTGATGTATTCCTTTTTTAAAGGCAGGGTGCGCCTCTAGAATTTCTTTCTCTGGCTCAGTCAGTTCGTTACTTCCTGGCGTTTCGTCTCCGTATAGTGGGCCGCTTAGATCAGCGCTCAAGTCATCCCCACTTTCTATCAAGCTTGCTAGATTCAAGTTGTATAAGTACGAACGAGCTGCCGATAAATAGAAAG
>NZ_LWGJ01001544.1:0-1839 GCF_001635845.1 Oleiphilus sp. HI0132
GTACTTCAGCAGAAGAAGTGGCAGATTTACAGCAATTTTCAACTACGGAAAAAAGCCCCGCTAAGGCTCCTTATGCTGATAACTCATCAATACAGATCCCGATCATTAACGACCTATCTTCTCTCAAAACCCAGAAAGATGATCGATATCATGCATATCGCATGATTTTAGAGCGTTGGGGAATCGACTATCCTTTAGCCCCCTTTATGCTGGCCTGTGATTACGCCGAAATGTACGGTCTTAAGTGCTTGCATAAAAATGGTAATTGGCGCTCGTTACTAAAGTTAGACCGACCCGCGGTGTTAACCCTAGTCAATGACTATGGCGAGTCGCTATATATCGCAATACTGGGGGTTGAAGGTAGTGATGCCTTGGTTTCACATAAGAATGAGAAGTATTGGGTTTCTCTTGACGAAGTTGATCGCTACTGGTTTGGGGAGTACTCAATTGTTTGGAAGGTTCCTCCTTACAAATCGAATCTCGTAATGCCAGGACAGAAAAAAGAAGAGGCATGGTTGAGGAAAAGCTTGTCTCGACTCAGTCAGTATAAAGCCAATAAAAGCGAACCAATTGAAGACCAGATTAAGCGCTTTCAAGCCAGCTCAGGCCTTGTGCCTGACGGCATCGCGGGCAGCATGACGCTGATTCATATAAATTCGCGCCTTAACTTAGGCGTCCCTCGACTTATGGGGGCGAATTAGCATGTCATACATTTTAGACGCCTTGAAAAGGTCAGAACAGGATAGGCATCAAGAGAAGGTTTCTTCGATTAATAACGATATGATGGTAATGCCAAGGAATATGTCGCGACAGCCTCTTTGGCCTTACCTCCTAATATTTGTCCTTTTACTTAATGCAGGTGCGTTGATATTTTATTTTCTAGGCAGCAATTCTACTGATGAGAGTGGAAGCTCTGAAAATAGCCTGTTAACTGACAATAAAGCACTCTCCTCGACTGAGCCGGACATTAAGGATACTGGCCGTAAAACCAAGGCACTTCCATCCCATCTCATTGATAAAGCACCCATTCAAGCAAAGCCTCTTCCTATTCTAAAGGATGACTTTTCCGATAAACGCTCTGCTAAGGAGGATAAAGAGCCAGTCGAAGCTGACGATGTTATCCGACCTAAAGCGGGTGTTAAGCGCATCAGCCCGCCGCTTGCCGAGCCTTATTCCGAAGCAGCCCCGGTTTCTAAAGCTGTCGAGGAAAAAATATTGCCGACAAGTGTGAACGACGAGAGCGATAGAAGCAAACAAATTAGTAGTGCACCAAATGCATTTTCAGACCTTCCTCTACTAAGTGAAATGAATATTAGCTTTCAAAGGGGGGTTCCGACAATAGAATTTAGCAGTCATATCTACTCTTCAGAACCGAGCGCACGAAGAGCCATGATTAATAATTTGTACTTAAGGGAAGGGGATGGTTTCTCTGGCTTAGTCATTAGAGAAATTGGAGAGTTTTATCTTGCGCTAGACAAGCAAGGAACCATCTTCAAAATACCGGTATTGCGCGACTGGCAAGCGCCATAGAACGTTAGCGCCGCAATATGGCTAGCCATCGCCAGACATTCAATACACTTGCTAGAGTTGCCGCGACGTAAGTCATTGCAGCAGCTTTAAGAATCTTACGGCAAGGCTCGATTTGATCATCTTGCAGATAGTTACCTTCGGTAATTATCGGAAGTGCCTTGTTAAAACTTGCATCCCACTCCATAGGCAATATTACTAATTGAAGTGCCACTGAAATAAAAACAGCACAAAGCCCGCATAGTAAGCTAATAATTCCGAGTTGTGGTACCTTAAAAATAACAACAAGAACCGGAATAATCCCAAGCATTG
>NZ_LWGJ01001545.1:0-2637 GCF_001635845.1 Oleiphilus sp. HI0132
AGGGCAATGCAGGCGAGAGCCAGAGAACTGTGTTTAAACCAGATGAAGCTCTCTTTATCGGCATTTCGGTTTTTACTTTGCCACTGGTTTACAATGAGTAGCGCACACAGAACACCGATGCCGCAAGCGCTGATCAATTGCCCCTGAAAGAGCAGGGCGAGCGCTAAGGTACCTGCCAGAATAAGGGCATATAAGTAGGATTTTGAGTTAATAAGTAGTTGGTGGTCAGAATGTGCCATGTTGAAAATGTTGCTCGTTATGTTCTGGTCGTTGGCTCGCCAAAGCCTTGTGGTGTCTTTCCTTGCAGGTAATATGCAAAGGCAATTATTTCAGCTATTACCCGATATAGAACTTCGGGGATTTCTTCTCCCAGTTCTAGTTTAGACAAAATGCTGACTAATTCACTATTTTCGTATAAAGGTATGCCGTGCTCTTCGGCAATGCGCATTATTTCCTCAGCGAGCTCATTCTCACCTTTGGCAGTAAGTTTGGGCGCTGAAACTTCATCGTACTTGAGCGCGATGGCTCTTGTTTTCGAGCTGGTTTTGTTATTGTTGTTCATGCTTGAATATCTACCAGGCTTTGTGTCAACTTGGTGGCCTGTTGTTCTGGTAGGCCTTGTTGGCAAATAATATCGCCTACTTCTAGGCCTAGCTCTGAAAGCTTTTCCTTAAAATGTTTGCTCTCCCTTTGCGCGAGCGCGAAAGTATCGGCTTGATCTGCCCAGATAATGGATGAAATAGAAGGAGGGAGCAAGCTTACTTGAATATATATTGCTCCCAGGCCTTCTAAGTCGAAGGATAGTGATATTTTCCACTGCAATGCTTTGTCCTCAGATTCCTCTTCCTGGTTCTGAGTGGCGCTTTTTTCCTTATCGAGTCTCAGGCTGAAGGTGGTGACCCCTTGGTTGACATTCACCACGGGCAATTCAAAAAACCATGATTGAAGTGTATTGCCGTCACTGGTTTGGCTTTGAAAGAGGCTGTTCAACTGGTTGAACTGAATACGATTAAGCATTCCGGCAAGTATTTTCAAAAGCTGCCCGGTAGAAAACTCTTGCTCGGCAAAAAGAGCTTTGGCCTTCGCTGTTGTGTCGGACTGGATGCGCGGAAAATTAAAGGGAGTTGTTAATAGTTCAGGCTCTAAAAGGCTGCCAAGGAGTTTCTCTATCGCCTGGTTTTGTTCGCCGCTGCTATTTGCGGCAGGTAATAAGTTTCGGCTAATGCCTAGCAGGGTCGCTTTTAAATCGCTTGATATTGTCTTGTCTTGGCTTGGATCGGCTGCCGTGTTGCTATGTTGCTTTACAAGTTGCTGCAGCATGTCTAGTGCTTGCTTCGTGACTGCAGAGCTTGTTTGGTTGGTATTTTGAGGAGAGGGGGTTCCAGAAAGCGGGTTATTGGCAGTAGGTTTGGTCTGGTCTGCTTGCGCTAATGCTATTTTGTTCAAGGTTTTGAGGTTTTGGAGTTGCTCGAGTATTTGTTGTTTGTTGGTGGTGTTACTGAGCTGTGACTCCATGAAAAGACCGCTGTGTTTTAAGGCGTTTCTAATTGTGTCAGGAGAGCTTAGAGTGTCGCCTTGACGGCTGGCTTGAGAGATCTGCTCTGCGTGAGGAAGAGATTTGATCAGTGTTGCGATGCTTTCTAGCGCAACTTTTCGAGTAAGCGGCGATGAGCCTTGTGTAGGGGAGAGCTGGGTTTGTTGAGCGCTGGCTATCTTTGTTTGATTTTGAGAAATGGGCGGCGTTTGCGAAGTCGCTTTACTCATCTCATTCAGGGCAGCGAAGCCGGTACCAAGAGACAGTTGCTTCGGTAGCAGTTTTGCTAAGGTGCCTAATAGTATTTCGGTATTGATGCTGCCTTTGTCTGCTGGGATTTGAGCTGTGCTTCTATTAGTCGGACTGACAAGGATCAAAGCCTTGCTCTGTTTTGTTGATGAGCTTTCAAGCTTGACTAATAGCGTCTGACCTATCTCTAAAGGAATGCTGCTGGTGGTTGTGACAAGTTTGCCATTAATATTGAGTAGCCATTCTTTACTGCTGTGAGTGTTTACTGTGGCTGCTTTTCCTTCGATTACCGGCTGTTCCTGGTTAGTTTTGGGGGGGGGTGCCTGAACAGTTGCCTGGTATTGCTTACCGGGTACCAGTTTAAGCTCTTCAATGCTGGTAATTTGTGATCTAGAAAGAGTGCTTGTACCTTTGCTGACGACCTCTGGCGTTGACGGTGGTTTTGGTGTGATGTCCATGACGTTGCTGTATCCCAGGTGCTGCCAGAATAAATCTCGATTGGGACAGGGTTTTATTGTGAACAGGCTCCCAATCAAGACGCTTATAGATTATTTCACAGATTATCCCAGATATAATGGAGACGCAAAAAATAGAATTACGGAAAGATATTCCTGATGTTTTTGAATAGTGTCTCAGGAAATAGAGTGGTACATGGATTAGCTCATAGGAAATTAGGGTGTTATGACAAAGCAGGCATTTAAATTATTTCTCGCTTGGTGTGTTTCAATCGTTCTGGCAGGTTGCGAAGGGCGAGTGGCAGAAACGGCACCAGAAACAGTAGACGATACTTCACCACCTTCTACTCCGGGGCAAGATTTTCAAGATGTTGCTATCGACGAAACTTTTTTCTCTCG
>NZ_LWGJ01001546.1:0-1095 GCF_001635845.1 Oleiphilus sp. HI0132
CTCTCAATGATTTTTTTAATCGATTTGTTATCGACTGATAATCATTGTATTCATTGCTATGTAAATCGGGGTCTAGTAAACGTAAAGTCTCTGTAAAGATTAAATAGAAGGTAAAAAGCCTATGCTAGACTTCAAACAATTCCGTAAATCAATAAAGGTTTGATATGAGTGCCAATATATTACTCATTGAAGATGATACCGAGATCAGTGAGCTTCTAAGTAGCCTGCTAGTACAAGAAGGTTTCACCATGACCACGGCATTCGATGGCGTCGAAGGTGAACGCTTGGCTTTAAAAAGTCACTACGACGTTATCATTCTCGACATCATGCTGCCTAACAAAGATGGTTTAAGCGTGTTGCGTGATATACGCGGCCAAATCACTAGCCCAATATTAATGCTCACCGCAAAAGGTGATGAGCTAGACAGAATCATAGGCTTTGAGATGGGCGCCGACGACTACCTTCCCAAGCCATTTAACCCACGAGAGTTGGTGGCGCGAATCAAAGCATTGCTAAGACGCGTGGAGATCGACCAAGGCCAGACAACAAACCAGGCTAGTGAGCTGGTTTCAGACAAAATCAAGCTAAAACTAAAAACGCGTGAAGCCCTAATTGAGGGTGAAGAAATAGAACTTACCAGCAGTGAATTCAATATTCTGCACGCACTGATGCGCAACGCCAATGAAATTATGACCAAAGCCGAGCTAACCGAGCTTGCTTTAGGGCGAAAGCTAACACTCTATGATCGGGCCATTGATATGCATATGAGTAACCTGCGTAAGAAACTCGATAGCGAACACATCAAAACCATTCGTGGCAGTGGTTATTTATTCCAAGGTCAGGTGGAGACGCGTTAAGCATGACTCAATCCATCTTTAAACATCGCTTGTTTTGGAAGATTATTCTGATCTTCTGGCTAACCACCTTTGCGACCATTCTCGCCAATATCTGGATCACCAAAGAAATCGTCGTCAATGAATTCAAGGTCGAGCAAGTAAAAGACAAGATGCGCTCACTCGCACCCGAAGCAATAGAGGTATACGAGCAGCAAGGAGGCAAAGCCCTAAAACGCTGGTACCGAAAACTGGCCCGCCG
>NZ_LWGJ01001547.1:0-15837 GCF_001635845.1 Oleiphilus sp. HI0132
ACGTATTTACTCACTTGATAGCAAAAGCATAGCCGAGTTTGGCGAAAAGAGAAGAAAGCCAATAAATATTGGTGACTCGCCTCAAAATTTGCTTAATGCCTTTATCGCAGCCGAGGATAATCGTTTTTTTGAGCACCGCGGAATAGATATAAAAGGCCTGGCTCGCGCAGCCACTCAGTTAGTTACCACAGGAAGAATTCAAACTGGCGGCAGTACCATCACCATGCAGGTTGCCAAAAACTTTTTTCTTTCCAGAGAAAAAACCTTCATCCGAAAGTTCAATGAAATTTTTTTAGCGATTCAGATTGAGCAATCTCTCTCCAAACAAGAAATCCTAGAACTTTATTTAAACAAGATTTATTTAGGTAATAGAGCCTACGGTGTTCATGCAGCCGCACAAGTCTATTATGGAAAGCCTATTGATGAATTAAACCTGGCACAAATGGCGATGATCGCGGGCCTTCCTAAAGCACCGTCTCGGTACAACCCCTTAGCCAATGCCAAACGAGCTAAAATCAGAAGAAACTGGATCCTGGACAGGATGCTTGATTTGGAGATGATCGATTCAGAACAACACGCTGAAGCAAAATCCTCTCTCATTACAGCCAGCTACCATGGCGGAAGCTCGGAACTTTATGCTCCTTATGTTGCTGAAATGGCGAGAAGAGAAGTTATTAATCGCTACGGTTCTGATGCATACACTTCTGGCATGCGTGTCTTCCTAACCGTAGACAGCAAACTACAAGAAGCAGCCTCACGCGCGGTCAAAAAAGGCTTGGAAGACTACGACAAGCGTCACGGCTACCGCGGCCCAATAAAAACCTTGGACATTAGCTCTGAAGAAGCAATCGAAAGCGCGATCAGTGAACTACGCTCCATCAAAACCCCACGTCAACACCAAGCAGCGCTGGTATTAGAAGTATCTCAAGATAGCGCCAAATTATCACTCAAAGATGGCCAGGAAAAGACCTTGCTACGCGAGCAGGCCGAATGGGCAAGAAAATACGAGACCGTTGACCGAAGAGGTCCTGCCATCAAAAGCCTGGAAGACATACTTCAAACCGGTGACGTGATTCAAGTGACCACGTCAAACACAGAAACCAGCAATGAAGACGGCGAAACGGCAATGGCAGAAATCATCCACCTAAGCCAACTTCCGGAGGCACAAGGCGCCCTTATTTCGATCAACCCCGACAACGGAGCAATCAAGGCACTGGTTGGCGGCTATGACTTTGCCATGAGCCACTACAACCGCGCGACACAAGCCAAACGACAACCAGGTTCCAACTTCAAAGCCTTTGTTTATTTGGCAGCGATAGAAAACGGGACCACCGCTGCAAGCCTTATCAACGATGCCCCAATCGTATTTGAGGACGACAATCTGGAAGCGGCATGGCGGCCCGAGAACTCTAGCGGTAAGTTTTATGGCCCAACCCGGATCCGAAAAGCACTGTATAATTCCCGCAACCTGGTATCTATTCGGCTCCTAAAAGAAACTGGCGTCCGAAAAACACTGAACACCATTGAGAAATTCGGTTTTGACAAAAAAGACCTACCCAGAGATTTGTCTCTCGCGCTTGGCAGCGCCGGACTCCCCCCTATCAGCATCGCCAGAGGATATGCAATGATAGCCAACGGCGGCTACAAAATTGATACCCATCTGATATCTCATATCGAAGATAATGAGGGGAACATAATTTTCAAAAACACGGCTCCCATCGTATGCCGTGAAAACTGCCTCACTCAACAAAGCTCAGAAGAGATTGACAACAAAGAGACTAACGAGGAAATCACCTACGCCCCGCGCATCGCCGATGAACGCGATATATATATTCTTCACTCAATGCTAAAAGACGTTATCACAAAAGGTACCGGCAGAAAGGCTCTACAACTAAAACGTAAAGACCTGGCAGGCAAGACTGGCACAACAAATGACCAAAAGGATGCATGGTTTTCCGGCTTCAACACTCAGCTAGAAACTAGCGTCTGGGTTGGTTTTGATAAGCCGCAAACACTAGGAAGGAGAGAATACGGGTCTCGCGCCGCGCTACCAATATGGAATGACTTTATGGCAGTCGCTCTAGAAGGCACACCAAACGCCAACTTGCCCCAACCTGACGGCCTGGTAACCGTTCGGATAAACAAAGAAACAGGCGAGCAAGCTCTGCCCGGCACAGACAACGCCATGTTCGAGATATTCAGAAAAGAGCTAGCACCGAAAAAGCCTAGAACCTTGCCACCTGCATTTGAACACAAAGAAAGCACACAACCTCAAATCGCTCCAGAAGATATCTTCTAACTAGCAAGAGCCTTCACGACACCACCCCATTCTACTCTAGACAAAATATAGAGACATAAAAAAACCGGTACTTTCCAGCACCGGTTTTTTTGTTTTCTTTAGAACTTTTGGCTCTAAAGAGTTAAGCCATTAGATATCTTCTAAAGACTTAAGTGGGTAGTTTGCAGGAAGTGGACCTTCCGCAGCACCCGTATCGATCGCTGCTTGAGCAACCGCAGTAGATACAATACCCAACAAACGGGAATCTGTCGCTTTTGGAATGATGTACTCTTTACCGAATTCCATTGAATCCACACCGTAAGCGTCTAGAACTTCCTTAGTTACAGGCTCTTTTGCTAGATTAGCAAGTGCTTTAGCAGCAGCCAGCTTCATCTCTTCATTGATAGCTGTTGCACGAACATCCAACGCACCACGGAAGATAAATGGGAAGCCAAGAACGTTGTTTACCTGGTTAGGGTAATCAGAACGACCTGTTGCCATAACAGCATCTGGACGAGATTCTGCAACCACTTCAGGCATGATTTCTGGAACCGGGTTAGCACATGCAAAGATGATTGGGTTTGGAGCCATCTTCTTAATTTGTTCACCAGTCACCATATCAGGACCAGATAGACCCAAGAAGATATCAGCACCGTCTAGCGCATCGTCAAACGTACGCTTGTCAGTATCTACTGCAAACATTGCCTTGTACTGGTTTAGATCATCACGACCAGAGTGGATAACACCTTTACGATCACACATGAAGATGTTTTCTGGCTTCATACCCGCAAGGGTAAGTAGCTTAGAACAAGAAATTGCAGCAGCACCGGCACCTAGTACCGCCATTTTTGCTTCTTCAATTTTCTTGCCTTGAATTTCAAGTGCGTTCAATGCACCTGCAACCGTTACGATAGCAGTACCGTGCTGGTCATCGTGGAAAACTGGAATGTTGCACTGCTCTTTAAGCGTACGCTCGATTTCAAAACACTCAGGTGCTTTAATGTCTTCTAGGTTAATGCCACCAAAAGTAATCGCAATACGACGCACTGTGTCGATAAATGCTTGAGGGCTTTCAGATTCAACTTCGATGTCGATTGAATCAACGCCAGCAAAACGTTTGAAAAGAAGAGACTTACCTTCCATTACAGGCTTAGAAGCCAAAGGACCTAAGTCACCCAGACCAAGAATCGCAGTACCATCAGTAATAACCGCTACCAAGTTACCTTTAGCAGTGTACTTATATGCATTTTCCGGGTCAGCAGCAATTTCCTTAACTGGCTCTGCAACACCTGGGCTATAAGCCAAAGAAAGGTCGCGAGAGGTTTGAGCAGGAGTAGAAAGTTCTACGCTGATTTTCCCTGGCTTCGGGAACTCATGGTAATCTAGAGCATCTTGTTTGAAATCTGACATTATATTCTACCGTTTTGGTTTTTCCGTTTAGGTTCTTTCAGGGACATTAAAGCCCTAAAGCCTGTCCGCGGCGCACATTATGACATCACTTATTCCCTAGGGACAATTATCAAATGATAATACGCCGTAACTTTTTTATTGTCATTTGACCGAAATCATCAAATAACCAGACGAAAAAAGAGCGACAAGCGCTCTTTTTCGGAATATCTTAGTTCTTTGGCAACTCGCCAAACAAAGCTTAGCCGCCGATACGGCTGCCGAAACGCTTCTTGAACTTATCAATACGACCACCTGTATCCATTACTTTCTGCTTACCAGTATAGAATGGGTGACATGCTGAACATACGTCCAGAGTAATATCTTTACATAGCGTAGAACGTGTTTTAATAACGTTACCACAACCACATTTTGCTTCGATTTCCTGGTAATCAGGATGAATAGCTTCTTTCATTGCACACCTCTAATTCAATTATGCCGCCACCTTACACTTATCACTCTTCTTTTAGCTTATAAAAAACCAGAAGAGCCGTTAAGGCACCGCACGAAAGGGGGCTTCCCATCTATCTTTACACCTTCAAACTTGCCTTGAAAACAAATTTTTAGACAAAAGACAGAGTGACTGCCAATTTTTAAGACGGCGCATATTAACAAAATAAACACAATAAGCAAGCATCGTTTATTTCATTTTTGAAATGCACTAGAATTTAGCCTCCTACTTCTAAGAGATTTCCTTCGTATCTTGCATGATCATCACCGTTGCAGTCCCCACCCCTTTATTTCGCTGCTTTGATTATCTGCCGCCTGATAAGATAAACCCTGAATATCTTGTGGAAGGGAGCAGGGTTCTCGTTCCCTTTGGGCCAAGAAAGTTAGTTGGCATTATCACTAAAATACAAAATACCCCTTCGGCTCATGAGGGGAAAATCAAGAACGCCTTGGCGCTTCTAGATCCATCACCCACTTTTCCAAGCGTTTTGATGCAGCTGCTAAACTGGGCCTCAAGCTATTATTGTCACCCTATTGGAGATTGTTTCGCGACCGCCCTGCCCGGAGCACTTAGAACAACCTCTGCAAAGCAAGGCGCGTTGGTCAAAAGCATAGAGCTAAGCAAATGGTATCGCAGCCCCAAACAGTTTGAAGGTAGAGCGAATGCAACCAAGCAAATAGAGATACTCGACTATCTCGAAAGCAACCCTGAAGGCGTTTGGCTCGATACACTCAAAGCTATGAGATATAGCAACAGTCAACTCAAAAACCTGGAAGGCGCAGGCTACATATATAAAGAAGTCTATGACCCCCTGAGCGCGGAAAAAGAACAACAAAGCAAAGCGCCCATTCAAAGCAAAACCCTCAATACCGAGCAAAAGCTTGCAGTTGAGACAATTCTTAACGCCGATGCAACTATCAATGCAACCCTACTTCAGGGTGTAACGGGCAGCGGCAAAACTGAAGTTTATATCGAATGCGTAAAGAAACAGCTTGAACAAGGTAAACAGGCCCTCATTCTCATCCCAGAAATTAACCTCAGCCCACAAACGCTACTCAGGTTCCAGAGTCAGCTGAGCACACCTATTGGCGTCATTCACTCTGGCATGAGCCATAAAGAGAAATATACTAGCTGGTTTTTAGCAAAAGAAGGCATTGCACGCGTCATCATCGGCACCCGTTCAGCAATTTTTACTCCCTTCAAAGAGCTCGGAATAATTATCGTAGATGAAGAGCATGACCCCTCCTACAAGCAGATTGATAATTTCAAATATTCAGCACGAGATCTATCAGTCAAACGCGGACAGATTGAACAATGCAAAGTGGTGCTAGGAAGTGCAACACCATCACTTGAAAGCCTCTATAACGTTAAGCTAGGTCGCTATCAGCTAGCTTTAATGCAAGAACGCGCCGGCGCAGGCCAAACACCGGAAATGTTTCTAATCGATATCCGCAGCCGTCCTCTGGAGAATGGTTGTTCTCGCCCCTTGAAGCAGCGAATCGGAGAAGAGCTTGCTCAAGGCAACCAAGTAATCATATTCCAAAACCGCAGAGGCTTTTCACCAACACTAATGTGTAATAGCTGCGGTTGGCTCGCCCAGTGCCCTCACTGTGATGCACGCCTTACTGTTCATAGTCGCCCACCTCAGCTACATTGCCATCACTGCAATCATAAAGAAATCATTCCAAGAGCCTGTCATGAATGCAACCACACAAGTCTGACACCACTTGGCGCAGGCACCGAAAGACTAGAGTTTGGACTGCAGGCACAATTCCCGAGCGCCAGCGTGGTGCGTGTTGACAGAGACAGCATAAAGAACCAAAAACAAATGACTGAGCTAGTCGAGCAAATCAATAAGGGAGAGCCTTGCTTGTTGATTGGCACACAAATGCTCGCAAAAGGGCATGACTTTCATAACGTCACCCTGGTCGCCATCATCGATGCCGACGCCAGTTTTTTTAGCGCCGACTATCGAGCCATTGAGCGCAGCGCACAGCAACTTTTACAGGTTTCAGGGCGCACGGGCCGCGGTAACAAGCATGGCACAGTGCTCATCCAGACACGCCAACCAGAACACCCCATCTTTGAACCTATTCTGCGTAGTGACTATACAAGCATTGCTCAGCAGGAGCTTGAAGAGCGCCAATATTGCGAGCTGCCGCCTTTCTCAAAAATGCTCACTATCCGGGCTGAGTCAGCCAAGGCTGAGGCAAACCTTGAAGAGTTGAGTTCAATTAAAAACTTGGTGCTAGCAAGTTACTCTAACGAGGCAGCGATACAAATATCGGGCCCCATTGAAGCAAATATCGCCAGAAAGTCTGGAATCTACCGAAGCTACTTGCATTTATTTATTTCAGATATGAAGGCTCGCTCGCAGCTTGTACATAGCTTGCGCTGTTATCTAGATTCGCGTAAATCCCATAAAACCAAGCTATATATCGACGCAGACCCCCTCGATTACGTCTAATAGCAATACTTGGAGTCAGAGTAAAAAGCGCACTTTTTACTCTGACTCCAAGTATTAGCGTTTAAATCTTGAACGGAATCATAGATAATACGCCCCCTTTTAATTTCCCATTGGCTTTTGTAAATCTGGACGCGCATGAAAGAACTGATAATTGAACTTGTACAAACGGTTGTGACTGAACTTAGCAACGAGAACGTCATTCCTTCGGACGCGAGTTATAAGATCAATATTGATGCGACAAAAGATAAAGCGCATGGCGACTATGCCTCGAATATAGGGCTAGTCTTAGCCAAGCAGGCCAAGATGCCACCTCGAGCGCTTGCTGAGCAAATCGTTGAAAAGATCACCGCTCAAAATAATGCAAGCGTAGACAAAATTGAAATTGCTGGCCCTGGCTTCATCAACTTTTTTATGAGCTCCGCCAGCAGCTTTGCCGTCCTCAGTTCAATTATTGAAAATGCGGATAAATATGGACACAACAACTCAGGTAAAGGCCAAAAAGTTCAAGTCGAGTTTGTTTCCGCTAATCCTACCGGCCCATTGCATGTGGGGCATGGCCGTGGCGCAGCAGTCGGTGACAGCATTTGCAGACTTCTCGGTGCAAATGGCTGGGATGTGACCAGCGAGTTCTATTACAACGATGCTGGCCAACAAATCAATAACCTGGCTCTATCTGTTCAAGCTCGCTGCAAAGGTTTAACACCTGAAGACCCAAGCTGGCCAGAAGATGGCTATCGCGGGCACTATATTATTGAGCTTGCTGAAAGCTTTATGAACGGTGAAACCATCGAGTCTGCCGACCAGAGCTTTACAGGTACCAAAAACGCTGACGACCTGGAAGATATCAGACACTTTGCTGTCGCCTATTTAAGAAGAGAGCAAGATCTAGACCTAAAAGCCTTTGACGTTGATTTCGATGTTTATTTCCTTGAAAGCTCTCTCTATAGCGATGGTAAAGTCGAAAAAGCAGTGGAAGCTCTGATTGAAAATGGCTATACCTACGAGAAAGATGGCGCGCTTTGGTTGCGAACGACAGACTTTGGCGACGACAAAGATCGTGTTATGCGCAAAACTGAAGGCGGCTACACTTACTTTGTGCCAGACGTAGCCTATCACCTCGACAAGTGGCAACGTGGCTTTACTCGCGTCATAAATGAACAGGGTGCCGACCACCACAGTACAATCACTCGCGTTCGAGCAGGCCTACAAGCATTGAAGCAAGATATACCTGAAGGCTGGCCTGATTATGTTCTTCACCAAATGGTGACTGTCATGAAAGGCGGCGAAGAGGTGAAGCTATCCAAACGTGCCGGCAGCTACGTCACATTGCGAGACTTGATCGAAGAAGTTGGCCGCGATGCCACTCGCTACTTCCTGGTCGCACGCGCTCCCAGCTCACAACTAACATTCGATATTGACCTGGCTCGCAGCCAGTCAAATGACAACCCTGTGTACTATATCCAATATGCACACGCTCGAATTAGCAGTATTTTTAGAAAGGTTTTAGCAGCTTCTCCAGAGTGGTCTGCCGAAGACGGCCTAGCCAACCTAGAGCAGCTAAGCGTTGAAAGCGAACGTAAACTAGCAAACACGCTGGCTAGCTTCCCTGAAGTTGTCAGCATTGCGGGAGAGCAAAATGCGCCTCATCAAATTGCAAACTACCTATATAGTTTGGCGAGCGACTTCCATACCTACTACAATTCAAATATTGTAATGGTTGAAGATAGTAAAATTAGAGATGCTCGTGCAGTGCTTTGCCTAAGCATCCAGCAAGTATTGAGAAACGGGCTTAAGCTACTAGGGGTTAGCGCTCCTGAAGAAATGTAATCACACCCGATAAACTATTGACGCGTTGATCATATGACTCAAGATTTTGCTAAGCCCTCGACCACTAAAAAGCCCGGAGCACCCAAGACAAAAAAAGGTTCTTCGGGAAAGTCTGGCGGGGCTAAAAGCAGCGCGAGCAAGAAGGCCAGCGGAGCAAGCCCTAAAGAAGTGCCAAGCTCAGCGCCGGTAAAAAACCGTACACCATTTTTTCTTTCCCTAATTGTACTGGTCTGTGCTTTTGCCTATGGCTTGTATTTTTTACAGTCTATTCCGCCCACTGAAACACCCGAGAAACAGCCAACAATATCCAAAAAATCCCCTTCTGCCAGCAAAAGCACGCCCGCCGAAGAAGCACCGGCAAAGCGTTTCAACTTTTACGATATCCTTCCAGAATCGACAGTGACTGCACCGAAGGTAGAAGAGTATCGCTTCAAACAAAAATCAGGCAGTGAAGACTACTTCTATGTGATTCAAACTGGCTCATTCAAAAACCGGGCAGATGCCGAGCGCCAAAAAGCCACTATCGCCTTTAAGGGCTTAAAAGCCAATATTGAAACAGTTACCAATGATAAAGGTACTGTCTGGCACCGAGTTAAAACCGGACCATTCACCAACCGTAGTAAGTTAAATAGCGCCCTGGATAAACTTGTATCTCTTAATATCCAGCCTCTCGTCAAGAAAGTAAAAAAAGATAGCTAAAGCGCCTTCTTAACGCTTGATATCTCTTCAAGCGACTCCATATAAAAACTTTCGCTGCTGCAATACATCGCTTAATCGCAGCTGGCAGTATTTAGTCAAAACACCAATTGAGCCACTTGGCCGCATTGGTGAACGCAAACTTTGTGGAGAAGTTCATGACAACCATCTTATCAGTCCGCCGCGAAGGCGAAGTTGCTCTTGGCGGCGACGGTCAGGTTTCGCTCGGAAACACCATCATGAAAGGCAACGCTAAAAAAGTGCGCCGACTCTATGACGGCAAAGTCATCGCCGGGTTTGCAGGCGGCACAGCAGATGCTTTCACATTGTTTGAACGTTTTGAAGCGCAACTAGAGAAACATCAAGGCAATCTTGTTAAAGCTGCCGTTGAGCTAGCCAAAGACTGGCGCACAGATCGCGCACTCAGAAAGCTTGAAGCATTGCTTGCCGTGGCAGACGAAAACAACTCTCTTATCATCACCGGTAATGGCGATGTAATAGAGCCTGAAGATAGCCTGATTGCAATTGGCTCTGGCGGCCCTTTCGCTCAAGCTAGCGCAAGAGCTCTACTTGAAAACACCGAGCTATCAGCACAAGAGATTGTTGAAAAAGGTCTAACGATCGCTGCCAACATCTGCGTATTCACTAATGATGCCTTTACCATCGAGCACCTTGGTGAAGCCAAATAGCCACTAATCAGGCACGACACAACTTAACGAAAGCCCGAATCAACATCACCCTTTACATGATACGGTACTAAATTCCATGGCAAACATGACTCCTCGCGAAATCGTACACGAGCTCAACCAACATATCATCGGCCAAGATGAAGCCAAGCGTGCAGTTGCTATCGCACTTCGAAACCGCTGGCGCCGCATGCAACTTGACCCGGCCTTAAGAGAAGAAATTTCCCCCAAAAACATTTTAATGATTGGCCCAACCGGTGTGGGTAAAACTGAAATCGCCCGACGCTTGGCTAAACTTGCTGATGCTCCCTTCCTGAAGGTTGAAGCAACGAAATTTACTGAAGTAGGCTACGTGGGTAGAGATGTAGAGTCTATTGTTCGCGATGTTGCTGACTCGGCCCTTAATATGTTGCGGCAAAAAGAAATGAAGCTTGTCGACACTAAAGCTGCTGACGCTGCTGAAGAGCGTATTTTAGATGCCCTGCTTCCTCCAGCACGAACGGGTGCCGACTCAGCTCAAAGCGATAATTCTTCGACGCGACAAATCTTCCGCAAGAAGCTCCGAGAAGGCGATTTAGACGATAAAGAAATCGATATTGAAGTCAGCGCCACACCTGTAGGCGTTGAGATTATGGCGCCTCCAGGCATGGAAGAAATGAGCAACCAGCTTCAGAATATCTTTTCCAGCATGTCCGGTGACAAAAAGAAAACCCGAAAACTAACGGTTAAAGACGCGCTTAAGCAAGTCAAAGAAGAAGAAGCTGGCAAGCTGGTAAATGAAGAAGACATTAAATCTAAAGCTATCCAGGCAGTTGAGCAGAACGGTATTGTCTTTATCGATGAGATCGATAAAGTTGCCAAGCGCTCTGAAGGCTCCTCCGCCGACGTATCACGCGAAGGTGTACAGCGCGATTTACTTCCACTAATTGAAGGAAGTACAGTAACCACTAAACTTGGGCCAATCAAAACAGACCACATTCTGTTTATTGCTTCAGGCGCCTTCCACCTATCGAAGCCTTCAGACCTTATTCCTGAGCTTCAAGGGCGCCTACCAATTCGTGTTGAGCTTAAAGCGCTGTCACCAGAAGACTTCCAAAAGATTCTAACCGAACCAAATGCTTCACTGATTGACCAATATATTGCACTTATGGCTACCGAAGGCTTAAAACTCAGCTTCAGTGAGGACGCACTCGAAACGATTGCACACATTGCCTGGAAGGTTAATGAGAAGACTGAAAATATCGGGGCTCGTCGCCTGCACACAGTGCTTGAGAGACTTCTGGAGCATATATCATTTGAGGCTGGCGACAGCCAACGAGATGACTTTGAAGTGACAGCTGACTACGTTAAAGAGCAACTCGATGAGTTGTCTGAAGATGAAGATTTAAGCCAATATATTTTGTAATCATTAAATCATCAGGGTCAGAGGAAAAACCTTCGCTTTTACTCTGACCCCAATGGCACTTACTTAAGGCAAACAAAGACGTCATTCCCTTGAATAAGGGAATCCATTGTTTTTACGAGTTATGCGACACATTAAAAGTAAAACTAAACGCATTAAATCATGCAGCGACGAGAAGTCTTCTTTTTTGTTTAGTCGTGTAGGATTCAAAACAATAGATTGCCGCCTGCGCGGCAATGACGATGGGGCATAGCGGGAATGACAAGCGTCGGAGCGCGTCCTAGCTTAAGTAAGTGCCATTCTACTCTGACCCCAATTAATCTTAAAACATAGATACTACTTTCTGAGAGACTCTTTCAAAATAGCTGTCACCACCAGACGAACCGCCCTTTACTTTGATTGTCTTGGGCCTGCTTTCCTGGCTACCCTGGTAGGTTGGCAAGGCCTCACCATACAGACCTGTACTGAGTGTTCTCTGCTCATCAAATAGAATATCTTTTCGGACTCGTACACCCGCTGGTGCCAGTACTTTTTCGAGCTCATCGATCCTGTTTCTAAGATTAGCCCGAGTTAATTGATAAGCACTCTCGCACATCATTTTTCGTGAGTTAAAACTAAAGACACTTGAGAAAAACAAATTTGCATCGTGCCTTGGTGGCTCAAATGACAATACATCTTTTCCGGGGAAATCACGGGATATATTCTTGAGGCCTGAAGTAAGGCGAGAGTGAACCATTGTACGATAGGCCTGGGAAAGAACATTCGGCATCCCTGACTGCGTCAACTCCTCGCGCTTCATCGTATCAGCTTGAACGGCCTGCCCGACATCTATCGGCACAACAGGGTTAATGGCAAAAACAATATCTGCACCTGACTCAAAGGCAACCGAGGTATGCATCCCTTTGTTTAAGGTACCATCGACATAATAACGTCCACCGACCTCTACAGGTTTGTATATACCGGGCGCAGCCATACTACACTGGATAGCCTTGGAGATAGGCAAATCAGTTAAGCCTTCGGTACCAAAACGAACAGTCTCGCCTGACTCCAAGTCTGCCGCAATAACAATCAATTGCTTACGGAGCTTCTCGAACTCATTTGTTCTACCAATTGACGAGTACGAACGGCTCAAATATTTATGGAAGCCATTATTATCAAAAATACCAGAAGGAATGGCTTGAGCCAGCGCTGTCAAAGCCTCTAATACTGACTGGTCATTTGGGTGACTTAATACACTTAGACCAGCATTAAGCAATATCTTGGGTATAGATTTTATTCTACGCGTATATTCTGAAAAAGCCGGCTTATAAAAGACTTCAGGATGAAAAGGGTGAACATCAGCCTCATTACGCACAAAGATTCGGCACATTTGTGCAGGAGTCATCTGGTTCGCTAGATTCGCTGCGACAAAAGAGCCTGAGTTTACACCTACATAGATATCTAAGTCATTGAAATCGAGCCCTTCGAGCGCCTCGTCAATCGCACGCAGTGCCCCTATCTCATATATGCCACCTAATGGGCCACCGCCACCGAGTGCAATCCCCAACGTTAGTTTTTTGTTTTCTGTTGGCTGCGCCTCAGACATTCAATAACCTCTATCGTCCAATTTAATCAATTCTAAAAATAGTAAGCGTAAATATAATTACTAGAGTATTCACACTAGGAAGCAGCAGACTAGTTTTCCTCACCAATTTTGCTAGGTCGTAGGTAACGGCTAAAGCCCGCTTCTTTTAAAGCCAAATTAAGCGTACTCTGGATAATGTAGGGCGAATCCAGTGCTAAAACACTATCTAACAAGTCTTTCGCCCAAGTCATATCGATATCACGAATAACAGATTTAACCTTAAGCAAATTTGAGGCGTTCATAGACAAAGCATCATACCCCATCGCCAGCAATAGGACGGCACCAGCCGGGTCACCGGCCAACTCTCCACAAATGCTCAACTGCACGGGTAGATCAGCGGTATCCTGAGCAATCTTATATAACGCTTGAAGTACAGCTGGGTGAAAAGAATGGTAAAGCGAGGCAACACGCGGATTATTTCGGTCCACCGCCAATAGGTATTGGGTTAAGTCATTTGAACCAACTGACAAGAAGTCAACTCGTTCAGCAAGCTCTTTCACTTGATACACTGCACCAGGTACTTCTATCATGACACCGATTTGAGGCATAGATATGTCATAACCTTCAGCACAGATTTCATGATATTCACGATAAATAAGATGTAGCGCTTCCTCAACCTCGTTAACATTTGAGATCATCGGTAGCATAATACGCAGATTATCGAGGCCCACACTCGCCTTCAGCATAGCCCTCATTTGTACCAAAAATATCTCTGGGTGATCCAGAGTTACACGAATTCCTCGCCAACCCAGGAAGGGGTTTTCTTCTGTGATCGGAAAGTAGGATAAAGCTTTGTCTCCGCCAATATCCAAGGTACGCATGGTGACATAATTCGGTGCAAACGCTTCCAGTTGCTCGCGATAGCAGTCCATCTGCTCTTGCTCACTTGGGAAACGCTCATTGATCATGAATGGCACTTCAGTTCGATATAGACCAACACCTTCAGCGCCTTGATTCAGTGAACGAACAACATCAGTCATTAAACCGGTATTCACCCAGGCACAGATGCGATGCCCGTCTTTAGTTTCGCAGGGTAGGCTCTTTAACTTCTCTAAGCCTTGATCCAGCGCCTTCTCTTCTTCGACGATCTGCTCATAGTAGCCACGCAGCTCTTCAGAAGGGCAGGCAAAAATATCACCATTGTAGCCATCGACTATTAACTCTTTATCGTCCAGCTGTGTGAGTGGCATATCCACCACACCCATGACAGTGGGAATCCCCATCGCTCTGGCTAAGATTGCTACGTGAGAATTTCCTGAGCCTTTAATCGAAACAAGACCGAGTAGCTTCTCTTTCGGAATTTCACCCAACATAGTAGGGGTTAATTCTTCACTGACCAGGATCGCATTATCGGGATAGTCATGCTGTTTTTTATCCGCTGTTTGCAGGTATGAAAGTATACGGCAACCCAGATCTTTTATATCTACAGCTCTTTCGCTGAGATAGGCATCATTCATCATTTCAAAATGACGTGCATATTCACTAATGGTATTTTTTAATGCGGTTTGGGCAGACTTCCCGGCTTTTATCTGGGTGATCACTTCTCCTGCCAGAGCATTGTCATCCAACATACCAAGATAGACATCAAACAAAGCTTGTTCTTCAGGCCTTAACTGGGTAGATAAACGCTCACCGACGCTTTGAATATCTTTACGGACGGACTCAACCGCATTTTCAAATGAAATGATATCATCATCAATATTTTCAGCACTTCTATCAGGCACCGCATCCAGGTCGGCAAGCGGAAAAACAACAACACTGCGACCAATCGCAACGCCTGGTGCACCAGCGATACCCTTGAAGGCGATATCCTGCGCTACTTTCCCACTCTCAGAAACTGACTCAATTGCTTTAGTTGCTTCTGAATGCGCTATAACGCTCGCCAGCTGTGCAGAAACCGTAACTAGAAAAGCTTCTTCACCTTCATCAAACTTACGCAGGTTACTGGCTTCCTGAACAACCAATACACCCAATACCTTTTTATGATGAATGATTGGAACACCAAGAAAGCTTGTAAAACGCTCTTCTCCCGTTTCAGGCAAATAGCGGTAGCGTTCATGCTGCTGGGCATCTTCGAGGTTTATCGGCTCTTCCCTAACACCAACCAAACCAACCAGACCCTCTGAATAACCCAAGCTCACGTTCCCGATCGCATCTTCCCGCAAGCCACGAGAGGCACGCAAGACATAACGATTTTCTGCCGGATCAAGAAGATAGATGGAACATACTTCCGTACTCATAGCCTCCTGAACGCGACTGACAATAATATTCAGTGCTTCCTCAAGACTAGCGGCACTATTCACTTCCTGAACAATACTGCGAAGTATGCTTAGCATTTAATACCCTTTATATTATGCCCACGTTTCCAATAGGTGGCTTAGTTCTTAAATAAGTCAGTTGATAACTCTTTCATTGCTCTTCGGTATACCTCTCGCTTAAATGAGACAACCTGACCCAGCGGATACCAATAACTTACCCACTGCCAACGATCGAACTCGGGGCTCACGTTCCGATCTACAGATATGCTTGAGTCAGCACTCAGCATGCGTAACATATACCACTTTTGTTTCTGTCCGACGCATAACGGTAAGGAGTTATGGCGAATCATTTTCTTGGGTAATCGATAGCGTAACCAACCCTTTGTTTTGGCCACAATCTGTACATCTGAAGGCTGCAAACCTATTTCTTCATTCAATTCACGGTAAAGTGCTTCATCAGGAGTCTCATCAACTTTGATTCCACCTTGCGGAAACTGCCAAGAATTTTGTCCGATTCGCCTTGCCCAAAGTACCTCATTAAATTCGTTTGCGAGAATAATTCCGACATTTAATCTGAAACCGTCAGAATCTATCACTCTCTAATTTCCCGTCTATAGATATTTACATTGCCTTCATTCTTTCAGAATTTGCCCGATACAGCAAACCCATGAGCGGGCAAATAATTAATTATGCTAGATATAT
>NZ_LWGJ01001548.1:0-521 GCF_001635845.1 Oleiphilus sp. HI0132
TATGATGCAAACGAGAACCGACTGTCTTCAGAATGATAGAGCCCAGTGCTTATCTATAGTTACAAGGAAGAAACTCATGAGCGCACTTATCCACTTGGCAGAAGTCTTTGTTTTTTTGCTTTTCATCATCACCTTCGTAAGAATTCGCTCACTCTATCGTGATTACCCTCCTCTCAACCATACTAAAAAAATGACACAAACTGACGAGCGTAAACCTTTAGTAGGAAATGCTTCAGCCAGTGTGAAATATGAGGACAAAATGGCTATCCTCAAAGAAGCACAAGTTTTTGCAGGTATGCAGCTTCTACCCCTAAAAAAGCGCTATGGAGATATACATGGCGAAAAGTATGCTTGGTTGAGAAAAGCCTGCGCTTTCTACCTTATAGGGGCAACCCGCGCTATAACGAACACAGGCCAATGTGGCCCAGGCACATACGAAGAAATTACTGGACTGGTAATCAAGTCTTGCTTGAAGACCCCTAACAACGACGTACTCGCTTATCTAAAGAGCGCTTCAAATG
>NZ_LWGJ01001549.1:0-1749 GCF_001635845.1 Oleiphilus sp. HI0132
GACAAGTTATTGAAATATAGTGTGATTTATTTGGCATTATTGCCAGCATAACTGTTCAATAAGCGAACAAAAGGTGCGAAAAATAGGGAGAAAGTCCCCCTTTAGCTCTGAACAGGTAAAACAAGGTCTCCGGCACGCAATCCCGAGACGACTTCGATCATCCCGTTTTCTTTCTGATCGCCAACTCTTATAAAGCGTCGAACAACTTGCTCGTTTTCCAAAACCCAAACAACGTTCAACTGACCAACATAAGCTATACGATCACTAGGCAATAGAATCTGTTGTTTCGTACCCACCGGCACACTTAATTGCGCATACATGCCAGGTAGCAAGCCTTCAGCCTCCAGACGGCTCTTAATCAAGAAGCTTCGAGATGCAGCATTACCTGCTGGCACCATTTCTTCTATTACTGAAGGCAGATTCTTATTCATCGAGGGAATCCTTACCTGCAAGGTGTCACCCAAACTGAGGCCGATCGCCAATTGTTCGCGCACATGCGCCTCGACTCGTAAAGTAGCTGGATTATATAAGGTAAGAAGCTGCATCCCTGGTTGGGCAGTATTACCGGGCTCTGCAAAGCGATCGATTATTAGACCATCAATAGGGGAATGCACCTGAGCATAACCCAGGGCCGTTTGCGCTTCTAACAAAGCCTGTTCTGCACTTTGCTTACCGGCTAACAAGCTATCGTAGTTTGCCTGAGTCTGCTCCAAAGCAGCGTTAGCAATCAAGCCTTTCTGACTCAAGTCCTCAGAACGCTTAAGATTATTCTTTGCTTCCAACAATCGTGCAGACACTGAAGACAAAGCCGCTTTTGCCTGAGACTCCCGTGATAGCAAATCTGCCTTTTCCAATTCAATCAGTAGCTGCCCTTGTTTAACCTGCTGCCCTGCTCGTACATGTACTTTCTCTATCTTGGCTAGAATACGTGATGAGATAAGTGAATTCTGTTTCGCTTCAATACCTGCTGGCACTGGCTCGAACACTTCCTTCTTCACCCGTTCGACCTCAATCGCTTGCCTTAGTAGCTCATCGAGTTTTACCAAACTTTGCTGCTCACTTTGCCCGGGCTTTACCTTGTTATTAAAGGCACCCGCCATCCAGGCAACCATAACGATAAGTAAAGCAATTGCCAGTACAGGTAAGCCCAGTTTTTTTAATACGGAGTCATTTGTTTGCATCTTCGTATCCTAATTTTGCGTGATCAGTTAATGAGTTATTTTCTGGCTTATCGAACACCAACAAGTAAACAATTGGTACCACCAGCAAGGTAAAGATGGTTGAGGCAATGATGCCGAAAATAATAGCCAGAGCCAGGCCACTAAAGACCGGGTCAAGGATAATCACCAGATTACCCAGCATGGTAGTGCCAGCAGTCAGTAGAACAGGCCTCATACGAACGGAGCCCGCCAGTATAAGCGCCTCTTTAAGCTCCACACCCCGGTCTCTGGCTTGAGTGATGAACTCTACGAGTATCAAAGAGTTGCGAACAACGATTCCAGCCAAAGCAATCATGCCGATCATCGCTGTGGCGGTAAATAATACGGGTTCAGGCGCTCCTGCAATCACTCGTTCGCCAAAAAGGTTCAGCGCTGCAAAACCAGGCATAATACCGATAATCGTCAAAGGAATAGCCGACATAATAATCAAGGAAAGACGGACAGATTGTGTCTGTATCTTCAGTACAAAGAAGATACCTGCCAAAGCAAACATAAATGCTAAACCCATATCTCTAAAGACATCTATGGT
>NZ_LWGJ01001550.1:0-1734 GCF_001635845.1 Oleiphilus sp. HI0132
ATTAATTCTTGAAAGCATCCAGCTACAAATGGCAAATCGTACCGGTATTCGTATTGGTGATGCCCAGCTTAATACCACTCTAGAGAATATCGCTCGTTCGAATAACATGACGCTCTCTCAGTTTGAAGCGCAACTTGAGCTAGAAGGCGACACCTACGCCAGTGCTCGTGAACAAATACACCGGGAAATGGTCATCTCCAGAGTTCAAAAAAGACAGGTTGACCAACGCGTAAGAGTCACCGAGCAAGAGGTTCAAGCATTCTTAGCCTCAAAAGAAGGTCGAACACAATCTGGCCTTGAGTACTTGATTGGCCATATCTTAATCGCACTCCCTGAATCAGCAGATAAAGAACAAGAAAGAGTAGCGCTAGATAAAGCAAACAACATTCTTAAAGAACTCAAGGCAGGTGAAGATTTCCAGAAAACGGCTGTTGCGCAATCTGACGGTCGCCAAGCACTTGAAGGCGGTGTAATTGGCTGGCGTAAAGAAAGTGAGCTACCAACTATCGCAGCTGACATCATACCCAGTTTGGCCATTCAGGAGCCCTCATCACTTATTCGTACCGGAAGTGGCTTCCACATTGTTACCGTGCTAGATAAACGCGGTGGTCAGGAAAAGCTAATTGAGCAATCGCAAGTCAGACATATTCTGATTTCACCAAGCGAGATTAGAACTGAAGAAGAAGCAAAAGAAATCATCTACAAACTTCACGAACGCCTACTGGGTGGAGACGACTTTGCTGCCATAGCCAAGTCCAATTCAGATGACCCGGTTTCCGCTATTGATGGTGGTAATCTTGATTGGGTTAATCCTGGTCAAATGGTTCCTGCTTTTGAACAAACAATGACTCAGACAAACGTAGGCGAGTTAAGTGAGCCTTTCCGTTCTCAATTTGGCTGGCACATCCTTCAAGTAACAGAGCGACGCGTGAAAGATATGGCAGAGTTGATTCAGAATAACCAGGCTCAGCAAACCCTACATCGCCGCAAATTTGAAGAGGAGCTATCCAACTGGCTGCTCGAAATAAAGGGCGAAGCTTATATCGAAATTAAAGAAGAGTTTGCAGAAGAATCCTAAGCATGGCCGAGAATATTTCTAACGCCCCTCCTGTACTGGCACTCACGCCTGGTGAGCCAGCCGGTATTGGCCCTGAATTAGTCATTCAACTAGCGCAAAGCGAGCTAGCCTGTTCACTGCTTATTTTTGCTGATAAGCAAATGATGGAAGAACGGGCGGCACTCTTGAATCTTGGCTTCTCAGTAAAAGATTGGCAGGAGTATTCTCGGCAAAATGAACCTGGGCTATATATTCAACACGTCTCGCTCGCTCGCCCTTGCCAAGCCGGTCAGCTCAATGTGGCCAACGCCTCCTATGTCGTTGAATGCCTTGACCAGGCGATTGATGCTTGCTCATCAGGTCGTGCCGATGCCTTGGTTACTGCCCCCTTACACAAAGGCATCATCAATGACTCGGGTACTGCTTTCACAGGGCACACCGAACACCTGCAAATGCGATGCGGCGTTAGTAAAGTTGTGATGATGCTAGCAAGCCCTCGTATGAAAGTGGCACTAGCAACGACTCATCTTCCTTTAGCAGAAGTTAGTCGTAATATTGCCCCTGACAACCTGAAACAGGTCATTCAGATTCTCATTGACGACCTGAAGAGCAAGTTTGGTATCAAGCAACCACGTATTCTCGTGGCAGGCTTAAACCCTCATGCAGNTGAAAACGGC
>NZ_LWGJ01001551.1:0-1340 GCF_001635845.1 Oleiphilus sp. HI0132
GCGGTCATGCAGGAAACGCTTGAAACCGTTACTTTACTGCTTGCACCAATCACGCCTCATATTTCACATGAGCTATGGGAAACCCTGGGCCACAAAGACGCAGTTATCGGCGCGGGCTGGCCAAGTGTTGACGAGAGCGCCTTGGTTAAGGCTTCGCAAACGATCGTTATTCAGGTGAATGGTAAAGTAAGGTCCAAGCTTGACGTGCCTGCTGATATCAGCAAAGAAGCAATGGAACAAACTGCTTTGGATGATGAAAACGTTAAACGCTTTACAGATGACAAGACCGTTCGTAAAGTAATCGTTGTACCTGGAAAGCTGGTTAATATCGTTGCGAACTAGGCAACGATAGACCTGTTCTTTCCTCCTTAATATCGCCCCTCGCTTAAAGCTTCGGGGCGATTATTATTTCAGTGAGAGCCTTATATGCCACGTAATAAACTTTTGATCATCGTAATGATCATGCTTTTTAGTTTGCTGTCGGCATGCGGTTTCCAGCTTCGTGGTTATTCTGAACATGACGCTCCTAAGGGCTTTTCCAGTATAAAACTCGACTGCCCAACCACTCGTGCTTGGCAGCTTTGCCAAACACTACGCCAAAAGTTGATGCTGAATAATATTAGCTTTGATGACAATGCTCAGTATCGGCTAGCTATCTCCCCTATCGAGCAAGAGTCTCGTACCTTGTCGCTGCAAAGCAATGCTTCAACCGCTGAATATGGGCTGAGCTCTAAAGTAAGTTATCAATTAGTTCTTCAAGAGAGCGAAGAAGTACTCGCTGNACAGGAAATCGTCGTTNGTAATAGCTATCGCCACCAGTCCTCTGCACTATTATCAAAAGAGCGCGAGCGCAGTGAGCTACAGTCTGAACTTAGCCAGCGCATTGCTTCAGAAATATTCCGCCAGATAGATGTCGTAAATAAACAAACGCTAACTACCAGCGATTCCGGCAGTAACGAGGGCTCTGAGTAAGTATGCGCATCAAAGCTGAGCAACTTGAGAATGAGCTGAAAAAAAAGCTCTTACCGCTTTATTTGGTAACCGGTGACGAGCCACTATTGGTTCAAGAAGCTTTGGACAGCATTCGTCTGAACTGCAAAAAACAAGGCTTTGATGAGCGAAAGATTCTGGAAGTTGACCGCAAGTTCGATTGGACCAGCTTAAACGAAGAAGCTAACACTCTGTCTTTATTTGCAGAAAAGACACTAACTGAACTTCGACTTGGAAAATCTAAACCCGGTACCCCCGGTGCAAAAGCCTTTCAACAATATTGCGATAATTTGCCAGAAGATAAGATTTTACTGATCTGCGCCGATAAACTCGATGCTTCCACACTTAAA
>NZ_LWGJ01001552.1:0-1541 GCF_001635845.1 Oleiphilus sp. HI0132
GATGATCTAGACGCCGCACCACCGATGTGGAAAGTACGCATCGTTAACTGTGTACCCGGCTCACCGATTGACTGCGCAGCGATAACACCAACAGCCTCACCCTTGTTAACAACATGGCCACGAGCCAAGTCACGACCATAGCACTGGGCACAAACACCGTGTCGAGTATCACAGGTTATCGCTGAGCGAACCCATACTTCATCAACACCTGCCTTTTCTAGTTCGGATACCTTCTTTTCATCCAAGAAGGTGCCAACAGGCAGAACAACATTTTCTAAATCACCCGGTGCAAAGATATCTTTCGCTGCAACACGACCCAATACACGATCACCTAGTGGTACAACAACATCACCACCTTCAATCATTGGCGTCATTAACAGACCTTCTTTGGTGCCACAATCATCATTGGTCACAACAAGATCCTGGGCAACGTCAACCAAACGACGAGTTAGGTAACCGGAGTTTGCAGTCTTCAATGCCGTATCCGCCAAACCTTTACGAGCACCGTGAGTAGAGATGAAGTACTGAAGTACGTTCAAACCTTCACGGAAGTTTGCTGTGATTGGCGTTTCGATGATCGAACCATCCGGCTTAGCCATCAAACCACGCATACCAGCTAGCTGACGAATCTGTGCAGCCGAGCCCCTTGCGCCTGAGTCAGCCATCATAAAGACTGAGTTAAATGAGTCTTGCTCAACCGTCTTACCTTCACGATCAACGACGGTATCTTTACCGAGATTATCCATCATCGCTTTAGCGACTTTATCGTTAGCTCTCGCCCAGATATCGATAACCTTGTTGTATTTCTCACCGTGCGTCAGAAGACCTGAGGCAAACTGAGTCTCGATCTCTTTTACTTCAGCAGAAGACGCATCGATAATCGTATATTTCTCATCAGGTATAACGAAGTCGTTAACACCGATAGATGAGCCAGAAAACGTCGCTTGAGAAAAGCCTAAATACATAAGCTGGTCTGCGAAGATTACCGTATCTTTCAAACCACATACGCGATATGCAGTATTGATCAACTTAGAGATCGCCTTTTTAACCATCGGGCGGTTAACTAAATCAAATGGTAAGCCATCAGGAAGAATATCGAACAACATTGCTCGACCAACTGTCGTATCTGCAATCAACGACTTGCTTACATTGTTACCGTCTTCATCTTTGGTAACCTCTGTAAGACGAACTTTTACTTTCGCCTGCAAGTGAACTTTTTTCGCACCGTATGCTCTCTGAACCTCTTTAATATCAGAGAAAACCATACCTTCACCTTGAGCGTTTATACGCTCACGGGTCATATAGTACAAACCTAGTACAACATCCTGGGAAGGAACGATAATTGGCTCACCATTCGCAGGCGCAAGAATATTGTTAGTAGACATCATTAAGGCACGCGCTTCCAACTGAGCTTCTAGCGTCAGAGGAACGTGCACCGCCATTTGGTCACCATCAAAGTCAGCGTTATATGCCGCACAAACTAGTGGGTGTAACTGGATCGCTTTACCTTCGATCAATACCGGCTCAAATGCCTGAATACC
>NZ_LWGJ01001553.1:0-1503 GCF_001635845.1 Oleiphilus sp. HI0132
TGCTAGCCCGCATGCGAGCCACGAAAGGCTCTGCATACAGAAACACGGGGACTGACTCTAAATGCTACTTCTTAGATTTAGCTTCTTTCAATGCCCATGCGCCAACTGCTAGCATTGCCATCACGGCCAAAGAAACTTCCATTAAGCCCATATGGCTCTCGCCCACGTGCGCCTGCCCTGATGCATGCATACCTTCGTGAGCGAGTGAGGCAAGGCTCACCATCATCATGGCGATTAAGGCACTTGCTTGTGTCATTAAGGTTTTCAATTTCATTGTGTTCTCCTAAGTTAGTCTAATTCTATTCTAAGTCGTCAAGCACTCAAACCACGGCTTTTGCAGGTGGAATTTCTTTGGCCTCAAGCATGCCTTCGCTAATAATGAAATCAATAATTTTGTCTAGACCTTCAGCTTTCTTAAGGTTTGAGAAAACAAAAGGACGTTCACCGCGCATCTTCTTTGAGTCCTGATCCATTACGTCTAGCGAAGCACCAACAAGTGGAGCCAAGTCTATTTTATTGATAATCAACAGATCGGACTTAGTAATGCCTGGGCCACCTTTACGTGGAATCTTATCGCCTGCTGATACATCAATCACGTAGATAGTTAAGTCCGATAGTTCTGGGCTAAAGGTCGCACTAAGGTTATCACCGCCACTTTCTACAAAAACGACATCGAGCTCTCCATGGCGCTTCATCAGCTCATCAATCGCAGCCAAGTTCATTGAGGCATCTTCACGAATCGCGGTATGTGGACAGCCACCCGTTTCAACACCCAGGATTCGGTCTTCATCCAAAGCTTCGTGACGCGTCAGGAATAAAGCATCTTCCTGGGTATAAATATCATTGGTTACCACTGCAATATTGTAGTGATCTTTTAATGCTGCACAAAGTGAGCGCAATAAGGCGGTTTTACCTGAACCAACAGGGCCCCCGACACCGACTCGTAGCGTTTGTTTTTTTGCCATTGTTATATCCTATATTTTTCGTCATCCCCGCGCAGGCGGGGATCCATTGTTTTAATTCCCCCTAAGACCTTAGATTCCCGCCTTCGCGTGAATGACTATAGGGGACGTGATCGTAAGCTTTTCAACTAAGAACGGAAAAGCCTTGAGTATTGCTGTTCATGTAAGGCGCTGGCTATGGCCAATCCGGGTAGACCACCGCCTATTTTGTCTTCATCTATTTGTTCAGCCAAAGCAATCGATTCTGCAATCTCTGGTTGAAACAAGGTCAGCATTTGTTGAGCTTGAGTCTGACCCAAAGGCACCATTTTAGTGGCCCCTGCCACCTGGTTTTCTAGCCATGACCAGACAAAACCATTGGCCGCATCTTCAAAAACGATTCCCCACTTTTGCGCCGCATAAGCGAATAAGGTCGCAAAGCTGTGTTCTTCGCCTTCCTGAGTGACGCATTCTGGCAAGTCAAAATCCAAGCTTTTCAAGAGTCGCAATAAAGCAGCGCCCATTGCCGTATCTGTTAGCCGTAGTTCTTTCGTTTCCCGGG
>NZ_LWGJ01001554.1:0-325 GCF_001635845.1 Oleiphilus sp. HI0132
TCTCGAAGACTGCAAATATTCCTACAGAGTTCCCATATGAGGAATTCAAGGATATCTACATGTACGCGTACGAGAAAGGCTTGAAGGGATGCACAACTTTCCGCTTTAACCCTGAAGCATTCCAGGGCGTATTGGTGAAAGAGTCTGATCTTGAGAACACCATCTACGAATTTACGCTAGAAGATGGTACAAAAGTAAAAGCGAAAGGTAACGAAGAAATAGAATACGACGGTGAAATTCATTCAGCAGCGAACTTATTCGACGCATTGAAAGAAGGTACCTACGGAAAATACTAGACATAGTGAGCAATACACTAAGCACCCTT
>NZ_LWGJ01001555.1:0-790 GCF_001635845.1 Oleiphilus sp. HI0132
GCCATGCGCGTCATCAACCATTAATAAGGCACCTTGCGCAGTGCAGGTTGCTGCAATATCTTTCAGGGGTGCGATATCTCCATCCATGCTGAATATGCCGTCACTGACGACTAAGGCCTTGCTTTGTTTCACACCTACCGGCTGACTACGTGTCGAGAGCTTATCTAAATGAGAACTAAGGCTGGAAACGTCATTGTGTAAGTAGCGTTGAAAGCGAGCTCCACTCAATAAGCCACCATCTATAAGCGAGGCGTGGTTAAGCTTATCCTGCAGCACAATGTCGCCCTTTCCTACCAGGGTAGATACCACTGCCAAGTTGGCCATATAGCCACTAGAAAAAACCAGCGCTTTATCACGCCCGGTAAACTCTGCAAGTTCGCACTCTAAGGCTTCATGTTCTTGATGATGCCCAACGACAAGATGCGAGGCGCCACTGCCCACACCACTCCTGTCGATACAGGATTTGGCTGCTTTCTTCAGCGCAGTATGATTCGCTAAACCTAGATAGTCATTACTACAAAAGGAAAGAAGCTTACGACCATCAACAAGCGGTTCAATCTGCTGAGGCGAACTTAGCAAGCGATGAGAACGCAATAAACTCTTAGCTTTTAGAGCGTCAATCTCTTGCTGCCAAAGGTCTTCAAAAATAGACATACACTAAACCAATTACTGCTTATACAGCTAACAAAACCTATCTACTCAGAAGAAAGGATCAGTGGCCTAATTTGATTAAGCAGACCACTCGTTGCGAACCATCAGAAATTAAACAAGTGATTGAGATTGTTCATTT
>NZ_LWGJ01001556.1:0-1327 GCF_001635845.1 Oleiphilus sp. HI0132
CTTCCAGCTCAACGCCTATCGAGAAATCATTACAGTTTTCCTGACCACAAAAGCTTGACTGTCCGGCATGCCAGGCACGGTCATTACAGGAAACAAACTGGACTATTTCTCCGTTGCGTTTAACGAGGAAGTGTGACGAGACCTGAAGATCGCGAATTGTCTCGAAATACGGATGCTCACCAACTGGCAAACAGTTTTGGAAAAAAAGCTCGATGTAATTATTGCCGAAGGACTTCGGTGGCAATGATATATTATGAACGACTAGTAAGTTGATCGGCGCAGCTTGAGGGCGCTCATTATAATTGGGTGACGGGCACTTCCGAGCACCAGCCAACCAACCATTACAAATTTTCATACCTAGTTAGCTCCGCGTAAACTCCCGATCACCGATTCTAAGGCACGATCAAACAATAAACCATCATTTAGAACTTGAAGCTCTCCATTTCTTAGCAGGGATGCAAAACCACTTTTATCCTGCTCCATTACTTTGATGCCGGATCGATTAACGAAAACAAACTTATCAATAGCCTTAATGTGTGCAGCAAGTTTACAACGTTCAGGACGTCCTTCCTTTGAAACCTCAAACCAGGTGCCAATGCTAGCTCTTTCCACCTGCTTACTAAATGCATCAAGAATGGAATCGCTCGCACTAGCACTCAAATCTTCTTCTAGAACCGTTTCGGCACGCGTAGGCTCGACACTTGATTCCGTTTCTGCGTTATCACCGGTGCCTTGCTCACTGGGTGAGACAGGTTTACTGTCGGAGTTTGTTTCTCTAGAGGCAGCTTTAGGCGCAGGCTTGACCGGCTTTTCGGCTTCAACGCTAGATTGCTTAAAATCGTTAAAGTCTTGTTCAATTTCAAGCGTATCCTGAACCAACTCAGCAATGGCGTTATCGTCCATTGCAGACTTGGCAAACTCTTCGTATGTTTGCAAGTTATTCAAGACATTAACATGCTGAGCTTCGATATCGGCCAATAGGGTTTTCGCCTCAAACTGATCATACATGATCCGATTGAGCCCCTCCCGACACTTCCTCATAACACGAGGAATCGTTTTCAATAACTTGCCTCGAACATCAAGCTCCTCCTTGTCTGGGCTCACCGTCCAAATCAAATCTTTAACCAAGGCAATTTCAGCCTTCCAACTCTCTGAGTCGACACCACCGTTTAGGTATGTGTAATTAAGCACCCTACTCCACGCTTTTGAAAGAAAAGCTTCTGCACATTCTGGTACATTACGCGCTCTTGCTTGCTGATCAGCCAAAATTGCATTTAAAGCATTATCAACCGCCTTCTTGGCTAGGTCATTGGCTGCTTTTCCCTTC
>NZ_LWGJ01001557.1:0-1440 GCF_001635845.1 Oleiphilus sp. HI0132
ATCGGGTAGACGTGCGACCGGTATTTACATGGATGATGGTGCGGTGAGCTATATTGGCCACAAATCAATGAATAGCTTCGCTCACCGTTTTCTGGATCCTTTTCTTAAGAAACTCGTATACGGAACCTGGTGGAAGAACGCCCTGACAATAGGCTCTTCTGCTTGGATTTCAAAAGCCTATTTGGCGTTCCCTGAGTATGCTCACCCTCTGTTGCAGGAAAAGAAGCGCTTAGCGCTCAACACAGATTTGTTCTCATCTGATCAATTTAAACAGCTTTCTAAAAGTTTACTTGATGATAGAAAGGTCGATTTAAGCTGTTTCGATGCGATTAAGGTGTTGATTACTTTGCCTCATGAGGCTAGTTATATGAGGCAGCCGGATAGTCTAACAAGTGCCTATAAGCGATTGTTAGAAACTTTCTCCCCTCGTGACATTGGGGTCAAGGCTCACCCGAGGAGTACTAACCTTGACTTGCTCGATGAGATGTTTCCAGGTTCAACCCGTATCGATAAAAATATAGGCTTTGAGCTTATCTTGCCTCTGCTGGGAGATGACGTGCTTGTTTTGGGCGATATCTCGACAACCTTGCTGTCTGCCAAGTGGTTGAGGCCGGATATTCGTGTTGAAACATTAAGCTGTGAGGTGGCTAGTCAGCAAATGAATGACTTATTCAGCGCTCTTGGGATAAAGAAAAGCTATTCATTGGAATAAGCATTAACACTTAAATAATGGATATTGACAGTGAAGAAATATAAAAAGACTTATTGGGGGGCTATCCCAAAAGAGTTTAAGGCTCATGACAATGTGATATTCAAACGCTTTGGGAGGCGGTCAAATTGGTCGAGTGCTACCTCTATATTGGGTTTGAAGGGCGGAGCCTGTGCGAAGACAATGTTTTTCAGCATGCTTGCTCGAACTGTCCATAGCAATCCTGACTTGTTTGAATCAATACCCCCTGTTTCAATTAATTGGTCGGAGCGTTTTGTCGATGATGGCGATAAAACGCTTGTTGTTGAACATGGCTGGCTACCGAGATCGTCTTATCAAATCTCTCCTCATGGGGCCAATGCACGCAGCCACACTCAGTTTGACTCTGGCGTTGATTATGTTGAGCGCATAGGTCGACGCGATTTAGAGCACTGCAAAGCTCGCGCTCAACACTTCTTGAGGCCTAAAAAGGTTGATATCGCAGGCCTTACTCAAAAGCCTTTTTGTTTATTGCCACTCCAAGGAGGAGAGGACTATAACCTGAAGTTTTCTGATTCTGGTTTTGAGAGCTTGTATGGGCAGAAGGGCGCCAACGATTTATTGGCTCAGGCGCTAATTGATCGGAGTTATGCGGAAGCGCAAGGTGTGAACATTATCGTGACTGAGCATCCTGCTAAAAAATGCCGCTTATCTAATGCTCCGACGTTACCAAAGGGTGTGACATTTATCGA
>NZ_LWGJ01001558.1:0-7896 GCF_001635845.1 Oleiphilus sp. HI0132
TCGGCAGCATAATGGCGAAAGATTTAGTCGACAGTAAAAGAATACTCACCTTAAGTAATGAGGTAATAAGACCTTACTATTTGTCTAAAGCTGAAAGAGCGCGCGACCTTTTATGTGAGTTACTTCAGGGTCTGCCTTTCTTAATCCATAAAGTAGAAGGTGCAATGTTTATTTGGTTATGGTTGAAAGATTGCCCCTTAAGTAACCAGGAGTTGTATGAGAAGTTGAAAGACAAAGGTGTATTAATTGTATCCGGGCATCACTTTTTTCCGGGCTTAAGTGATGACAATTGGAAGCATAAATCCGAATGCTTACGAATAACCTATTCACAAGATGATGTTCTGGTCGATAAAGGGCTTCGTATCATCGCTGATGAGATTAAAAGGGCATATTCTGTCTAAGACAGGTAGCGCTTTTGATACTGAAGCGGTGAACACTTGTACCACGTAGAAAATGCGCGGGTAAAACTACTTTGTTCGCTATAACCTAGCAGCAAGGCAATTTCGGAAAGCGTCAGTTTCGGATCTTTTAGGTAATTTATTACCATCGATTTTCTTATTTCCTGAAGAATATCTCTAAAAACTTTACCTTTTGATTTTAAGCGACGATGAAGCGTACGCTCAGACATGTTGATTCGCGAAGCGACGGTATTCGTATCAGCATCACCCTCATGTAAGCAGCGAATAATCGTATCGGTAAGTTCGGCTATAAAGGTGTCGCAATCTGGTAGGCTTATTAGTAAGTCTTCTGCTTGTTTGCCTAGTATGCCGTGAAGTGTGATATCAGAGTGCGGAATTGGAATATCTAGATCACTTACCGAGAAGGCGATAGACAACTTTTCTTGCTGACTGTAAACAGGACAACAAAAATAATTTTTACACGATTTAGCTCGGTCATCACTTAAAGCTTGCGTAAAGTGAATGGCTGAAAGATTTAATTTTTTCGGGAAAATAATCTCATTAACTATCGTCACCATTGCACTAAGTAATAATTCGTCGGAACATTGGCTTGAATAACCGTAATCCGGGTTCCACACCAGGCAAAATGAATTGTCAGGATTTAGTTCCGTGTGTGCAAGACTTCCTGCGTAGATCAAGCCCTGAAATCGTTTGAAGCAAGCTAACGCTTCACCCACGTTTCTGGCCGTGCGAAACAGGTAGCCGAGTACGCCTACATGCTCAACCTTTATATACCTTCCTATTTCAAGGCCCAACGCGTCGTATGGCGTTAGCGCTTCTAATTCTTCTAATAAACGCCACCATTGTGCAAAAGACATATGTTGCTTAGCGGATAAATAGTCAAGCTTCTGTTCATACAACGGAAGACTAAGACCGCTTTGCTTAATAAAGGTCTGTAGGTATCCGACAACATCCCGAGAGATAAAAAAATCATTTAAAGAATTCATAAGCTGATTGTAATGGTGGCGCAGATTGTCAAAAAATATTATTGCTATGACAATAATAGATGCTGCTTGTGGAATAAACTAGCTTTAATTACTGATTAGTTTGAAGGAGCAATTCATGAGCGACTTACTACATGCCTTGGGCTTTATTATGCTTTTTGGCAGCGTGTTTATATCAATTATTTGTCTTGAGGCTTGGTACTGGCATAGGAAGGGAAGAAAAGATGCCTACCATTTAAAGGAAACGCTAACGAATATTGCAACCGGTGGGATTTATAAAATATTCGATGGGATTGCTATTGCCCTGTTTATTCAGGCATTTTATGAGTTTGTTGCTCAATACGGGTTTCAGTATAAAATTGAAGATGGTTTGTTGAGTTACCTATTCCTATTTATCGCATGCGATTTTTTCTTTTATATCTACCACTACGGTATGCATAAAATACGTTGGTTATGGTCAATACATGTAACGCACCATTCGTCTAAAATTATGAATTTTTCTACCGCTTTGCGCCAAAACTTTTTAATGGATGTTAATTTTGGCTGGATGATCTGGTGGTTGCCACTAGCAATCATTGGCTTCGACAAAGATCTTGCTTTAATTGCGATTGAATTAAGCCTGTCTTATCAATTCTTCCTTCATACCGAGCTTATTGGAAGGTTGGGAGTATTTGAAAAGGTTTTCAATACACCTTCGCACCACAGGGTTCATCATGGCTGCAAACCGGAGCAGATCGATACAAACTTTGGTGGCGTGTTAATAATCTGGGATCGCTTGTTTGGAACCTTCGTAGATGAGCGTGATGCGGGTAAGGTTGTTTACGGACTAACTGAGCGACAACCGACAACCCTGAATCCAATTCGCTTGAACCTGGATGAATTTATCCAGATGTTTAAAGATGTTATTCAATATAGGGACCTCAAGATATTCTATAAGTCTCCTGCTTATGTAAATAAGTATCAGTCGTCTAATTTGCATGACGAACCGCGCGATCAAACAATATCCGCTACAAATGTTCCGTAACCTTGTCGTAACGGTCTATAGGTTCTTGCTATGATGGAGGCTCGCAGAAAAGAGTGAAACCCTAATGGTAATTCGATCTATGATTATGGGGGTCTGTATATTGTGTTGTACAGGCTTAAACGCAGAGCTTCGCGTAATGACTTTAAATACCGAATGGCTATGGACCCCTTATGACGGTAAAGCTGACGGTAGTAAAGTGACGATACGAGACATGTCAAAGAAGGATTACCTAACTGAGCTGGCATTCTATGCGAAGCTTGTTAGAGAGCATAGGATAGATATTCTAGCGGTGTCAGAAATTGAAAATAAGTACGTTGCGATCGATTTGGCAAACCGTTTTGGCAAAGACTGGAAAGCGTATTTTACACAGGGAAGGGATACGGCAACGGGCCAAGATGTTGCCTTAATCAGCCGTTTGGAACCAGTCAAAGGTAGTTTAACAAACTACGGCTTCCCTTGCGGAAAAACCAATGGTGTCAAAAAGAAAAAGTGTCTGAGTAAGGTTGTCGGTGCACGCTTCTACTTAGATAATGCTTCCGGGGAGCAAGTCGCAGTTATAAGCTCTCATTTTCTATCGAAGCGAAATGATAGCAAGAGCAAGCGCTTAAAGCGTGAAAGCCAGGCATTGGCGCTGTCGAAAGCCGTTGAACGCGAAGCAAACGATTTTTCCTCGACTAAAGTCGCGAAGGTTATTGCTTTAGGGGATTTTAACGATACAGCGAACTCTACAGTGTTGAAGTTGTTACGAGCTAAAGGCTCCTTATTATCAGCCAGTAGTTGCAGAATGCAAGACAGTATAGAATCTCACTCAAAACCCAAGCACCGCAAGAAGTCTCTAGTTGACCATATTTTGTATCGTGGGTTGACCTGTCTTGATGATTACGCGGTGTCCACCGGCAGCTACTCAGATCATCCAGCGATTGTTGCTATTTTACGTTAACGCCAATTGCTAAGCTTGCAAGCGTTCAAATTGCTTAACTACTTAAATCTTTTGTTTGCGCAAGTATTATCTGCGATTATTATTCGGAGATAGAATTGTTTTAAGAGGGAGTGGTAAATGGTGCTGTTCTGGCCAATTCAGCAAGAGCTTGATTGCATAAGTAATAGCGGTCAAATTCTGGGTAAAATAAAATTTGACGGAGATAAAGAAGAGTACAGATTTTATCCCAATAATGAGTCGCTTGCCTTATCAGGCGCCGAGCAAACCATGATTAATGAGCGAATATCGGGTCTCGAGTCGGGGAAGTATATAATTCCTATGCAGGATGATGATTAATTTGCTGGCTGGTAAGAATACAGACTAGCCTGTCTTCGCTAATCTTTGTACAAAGCTTCTTTTCCATAACTCAGTTCCAAGGCTTGGCGTTCGGCTTTTCTCAGCTTTTTTACGACAAGTTTGTAGGAGTGGTCGATCATTCGTTCAATTTCACCGACAGGGATGCTTCCGTCAAGAATTACGGTATTCCAGTGGAGTTTGTTCATGTGGTAACCGGGCTTTACGGCTTCAAAAAGGTCGCGTAGCTCGTTTGCTTGATCTGGGTCGCACTTTAGGTTCATTTGGGCAATGTTGTCATTAACGCCAAGCGTAGCAAACATCTTAGCCTTAATTTTCGGAACCATAACATCTGGGCCAAAAGGGTAGTCTTCTCTGGCTTCAGGTTTTGATAGTAAGTACTGTTTTGCTGTCTCGTAGTTCATACGCTTCGCCCTTGGCTATTTAAATGTAACTTCTGTGCCGTTAACGTTAGCTGTCTCTAGATGTATTTCATACTCTTCTCCATCTTTCTCGATCTGTGTCATCTTGAGAAGAAGCATAGGGTATTTCTCTGAAACCCATAGGTAGGTCTGGCGTTTGCTGTCATCTGCGCGAACCTTTTTTACGACCAGCGCTTTGGCCTCACCAAGCTTTGTAGTAATTAATTCTTCACCGGTTTTTACGAACGTGCTGGGTCTAAGTTTTTTCTTATGTGCTATTTGGAAATCCAGACGAGGAGAGGGACTGTCTAGCTCTCGTAGAAGTTGCAACTGATAGCTAAGGCGGTCGTAGGTGTTACTGGGTATACCCGTAATTTCCCAGTCTGCGCCTTTGCTACGACCATTAACCATATCTGCCTGCCAGTCGAAATGGACCTTAGCTTTTCTATCTCGGCCAAACATGGGGCTAAGTCTATAGTTGTAGCCTTGTGGTAAAAGGCGGCCATCTTCGAAAGTAAACTGGGTGCTTTCGTTTATATCGGCTACAAAAGAGCGGACATTAAAACTATAGTGCCAGCGGTTTTCATCCATTTTCTTCAGATGTCTAGCAGCCTTGCCTTTGATTTTGATTCCTTTTTTTATATTAGCGCTATAGGTGGCGCTATGAGGAACCAATTCAAAGGAATGTGTGCTAAAGCTAATGCAGGATAGGCTGCTTAGTAGTAACAAGCTGGAAAGAAAGAACTTCATCATTATCTCTTACTTATATTGTTGCTGTTACTTTAGCTTAGCATTCGGTTCTAAAGGCGAGGTGGCCAATAGATTACCAAGAATTATAGGCCTTTTATGTTATTCGTTCGGTCTTGCGTTGGATTGAGCATCAAAGGCTTGGCCCGTTACTTTTTCGCTGTCTTTACCCATTAGATAGAGGTAAACAGGCATGATCTGTTCAGGGCTAGGGTTATTATGCGGGTTTTCTGCAGGGTATGCATCGGCTCGCATATTGGTGCGCGTGGCGCCAGGGTTAATGCTATTCACTTTAATAGTTTTATCTGTCCCATTTAGCTCATCAGCAAGTACTTGCATTAAACCTTCGTTTGCAAATTTGCTGACAGAGTATGCACCCCAAAATGCGCGCCCCTTTCTGCCAACACTAGAAGAGGTGAAAATAATAGAAGCATCTTCGGAGTTTCTAAGTAGTGGTAGCAGCGTCTTTGTCAGCATAAAAGGAGCGTTAACGTTTACCTGCATCATTTTGTTCCAAACAGGTACTTCGTATTGCTCAATACTAGTAAGAGACCCAAGCTGCGCCGCGTTGTGTAAGATGCCATCGATATGAGTGAATTCTGCTTCGATCGAGTTAGCAACGTCGATATAGTCTTTCTCGACAGCGCCTTCCAAGTTCATTGGAATTATTGCCGGCTTTGGGTAGCCTTTGGATTCAATCTCGTCATATACTTTTTCTAGCTTTGAAACGGTTCGCCCCAATAAAATTACAGTTGCTCCATGCTTGGCAAAGCTAAGTGCTGCGGTCTTGCCGATTCCATCACCCGCTCCGGTAACTAAGATGACTTTGGATTGTAGTAGGTCTTTCGGGGCTTGGTAGTCAAACATAGGGGTCTCATATTTACGGTTATATTGGAGGGCGTCGTCATTTCATGATGCCGCTTGCTAATTCTAGTAAAACCAAAGCGGCTTAGCTACAAGATTTCACGCCTATACTGTCTTTAGCGCTTAATTTCTTAAGTAGTAGCTTTTCGCTTTAAAGCCCGGAATATTTATATATAATGACTGGGGGTCACGGCTGTTTTGTCGTGCCGCTATCCATTATTAAATCGCCAAAAGGTAAGTGATGCATGTCTGTTAATACAATAAAAATGAAGCAAATTTTCAATGCGCCAGTCAGTGAGGTATTTGCCACACTTAGTGATCATAATACTTTCGGTAAGATTTGTGGTATCAATATGTCTAGAGTTGTTGATGGTGCTGATGGTGCTAACGGCTTGGGTTCGGTTAGAGAGATCAAGATCGGGATTTTACCGGGCTTTGAAGAAACGATTACTGAGTTTAAACCAGATGAGTTTATTCAATACAAAATCACTAAAGGAAGCCCCATTAAGAACCATGTAGGAGAGCTTAGATTTAGTGAGGAAGGCGGCGCTACAACGCTAGACTACACGATAGAGCTTGAGTCTAAGATTCCACTGACTACCAGTATTATTTCGAAAGGCCTGGAGCAGGGGATCTCTAAAGGCTTGCAGAAGTATGCGCAATCGTTATAGAGAGCAAGGCTCCTTTTAGTTAAACAAGGCCGCGAATTAGCGGCCTTGTTGTATCGACGACGGCTTATTTACTTTCGGTAATGTGCAAGCCGCATTCTTTTTGAGTCGCTTCCTCCCACCACCAGCGACCTTCACGCTCATGCTGGGTAGGCAATACTGCTTTAGTGCAGGGCTCACAACCAATACTGGTAAAGCCTTTTTCGTGCAGTTCGTTGTAAGGCACTTCAGAAAGCCTAATGTAGTCCCAAACTTCTTTAGAGCTCCAATTCGCAAGCGGGTTGAATTTGATTAACTTACGCTCGTCGCTTGAGTTGCCATGATCAATCTCAATAACAGCAACTTCAGAGCGAGTGCTTGGGCTTTGATCTTTACGTTGGCCGGAAACCCACGCATTCAAGGTACCAAGCTTTCTTTTCAAAGGCTCTACTTTACGAATGCCACAGCATTCTTTATGCCCGTCTTCAAAAAAACTGAATAGCCCTTTTTGCTTAACAAAAGCCTCTAGTCGCTCAGCATTGGGGGTCATTAATTCAATGTCGATGTTATAGTGTTGGCGAACCTTTTCAATAAAGCGGTAAGTTTCTGGATGTAATCGGCCTGTATCTAGCGAGAAAACCTGAAGGTCGTCAGTTAGTCGATGAGAAAGCTCAATCAAGGCAACATCTTCTGCGCCGCTGAAAGAAATTGCAATGTTATCGAAGGTGTTCACCGCAAATTTTAGAATTTCGCGAGGTGATTTACTTGAAAGCTCATCATTTAGCTGCTGAACGGCTTCATCGGTAATTGTGGCGGGGTCGTTAAAGTCAATCGACATTATTTGGTCTCTGTATATGCTTTGTTTTAATACTAATGTGGTATTAGCAATATGAGCTCGATTCTAACGAAGATTTTACATTATGCAAGGCGCTAGCTTTTAGTTAGAATAGCGCTTCGAATTTTCACTATCGAAAGATATTAACCTTTATTATAAAGACGGAGTGCGTCGTGGAATTAGTTTGTCTTGATTTAGAAGGGGTATTGATCCCTGAAATATGGATAGCATTTGCTGAAAAGACCGGAATAGAAGAGCTTAAGGCGACCACTCGTGATATACCAGATTATGACGTATTGATGACTCAGCGCCTTCGTATCCTTGAAGAAAACGGTTATGGTCTTAATGAGATTCAAGCTGTTATCGCTGAACTCGATCCGCTTCCAGGTGCTAAAGAGTTTATTGACTGGTTGTCTACTCGCTTTCAGGTAATTATTCTTTCTGATACGTTTTATGAGTTTGCAATGCCGCTAATGGCAAAGCTAGGCTTTCCAACACTATTCTGTCATAAGCTTGAAGTGGCTGAAGATGGAAAGATTACTGACTATGTTCTTCGCCAGAAAGACCCTAAGCGTCAGTCTGTTAGAGCCTTCCAATTATTGAACTATCGTGTAATTGCAGCAGGCGACTCTTATAATGACACAACTATGCTGAAGCAGGCTGAAGCAGGCATCCTGTTTAA
>NZ_LWGJ01001559.1:0-1754 GCF_001635845.1 Oleiphilus sp. HI0132
GTCAAGTGACAGGTCGACCACACGGCGTATACCGCAAGTTCAAACTTTCACGAATTAAATTGCGTGAACAGGGAATGAGTGGTAATGTGCCCGGCCTGAAAAAAGCAAGCTGGTAATACCAGTAAAGAAACGTTGGTAAGTACCATAACAAGCTGGTGGGGTTTCCTTCCGGCTTGTTTTTGATACTGCACAACTAAAAAGACTAGGAGTTCATACGATGAGTATGCAAGATACGCTTGCGGATATGTTCACACGTATTCGTAATGCACAGATGGCTGAGAAGCAATCTGTCACAATGCCTTCTTCTAAAATGAAGGTGTCAGTACTAGAAGTATTAAAGTCAGAAGGTTTCATCGAAGGCTTTAACACTGATGGTCAGGTAAAAGCACAGGTAACTGTTGATCTTAAGTATTTCGAAGGCAAGCCAGTCATCGAAGAAATTAAGAGAGCTAGCCGTCCAGGTCTACGCCAGTTTAAAGGTAAAGACGAGCTGCCAAGCATTCGCGGTGGTTTGGGTGTTGCCATTATTTCAACTTCGCAAGGTGTGATGACCGACCGAGCTGCGCGTAATGCCGGCATTGGTGGCGAAGTAATCTGCACAGTTTTCTAGGAGAAGGGCATGTCTAGGGTTGCTAATAGTCCAGTTCAGCTTCCTTCCGGTGTAGAAGTTAAGCTAACTGAGCAAGAAATTGAAGTAAAGGGCGGTAAAGGCACTTTATCTTTGGATCTTAATTCTGTTGTTACTGTAACGCAGGAAGGTTCAGAAATTAAATTTGCTGCTAAAAATGGCAGCAAGTTCTCACGAGCGATGTCTGGTACGACTCGCGCGTTGGTAAACAACATGGTTACTGGTGTAAGTACTGGCTTCCAGAAAAAGCTACAGCTAATCGGTGTTGGTTATCGTGTACAGATGCAGGGCAAGAAACTGAATCTGTCATTGGGTTTTTCTCACCCAGTCGAATACGAGCTTCCTGAAGGTATTAAAGCTGAAGCTCCATCACAGACCGAGATTGTTTTGTCAGGCGCTGACAAACAGTTGCTAGGTCAGGTTGCTGCTGAAATTCGTGCTTTCCGTCCGCCAGAGCCTTACAAAGGTAAGGGTGTACGCTTTGCTGACGAACATGTCAGACGCAAAGAAGCTAAGAAGAAATAGGTGAAGCTATGAGCATTAAGAAAGAATCAAGACTACGTAGAGCGAAAAAAACTCGCTTTAAGTTAAAAGCTTTGGGTGAGACCCGACTTACAGTTCATCGTACACCTAAGCATATCTACGCACAGATTATTTCAGGTGAAGGAAACAAGGTTTTAGCCTCTGCTTCTACTCTGGATAAAGATCTTCGCGGCGAAGGTACAGGTAACATTGACGCGGCTACTAAAGTTGGTGCTTTGATCGCTGAGCGAGCAAAGACAGCTGGTGTTTCAAGAGTAGCATTTGATCGTGCTGGTTTTAAATATCACGGTCGTGTAAAGGCATTGGCTGACGCTGCGCGTGAAGCCGGATTAGAGTTCTAAGGGGCATTACGATGAGCGTAGAAGACAAAAACGGTCCAGAGCTACAGGAAAAACTTGTACAAGTTAACCGTGTAGCAAAAGTTGTTAAAGGTGGTCGAATCTTCGGTTTCACAGCACTAACTGTTGTTGGTGATGGTGCAGGTCGTGTAGGTTTCGGTCGTGGTAAAGCGCGTGAAGTTCCAATCGCTATTCAAAAAGCAATGGATGCAGCTCGCAAGAATATGGTTGACGTACCTCTTAGC
>NZ_LWGJ01001560.1:0-1621 GCF_001635845.1 Oleiphilus sp. HI0132
AAAGTCTTGAGGCCCTAGATAGAAGCCACCATGCATATAGATACCACCCTTGAGGTTATCACCCAGGCATAGTTCACACACGGAGGCAAAGTTGGCTTGCTCTAACAAGTTAATCGAAAGTGTCGTTTCGCCTATTTTAAGACCATCCTCAGCCCACTGTACGGCATCAGAAAAAATGCCCCAGCGCTGTAGATAAATAAAGTCAGAATGAGTCAGCTGATGAGAAATAATCGACTCATTTAACAAGCACTCAAGTGTAGATGGTGAAACTGTTTCACCAATTTTCCCCTCATTAATCAAGCGCTGTAAATCAAGATCATCATAGACCTTACGCTTTACAATTCCGCTCTTGATTAGGTGCATGAAGCCGTTAACAAACATTTCACTGGAACCATACAAGCCTTTATCGAAGGCATCCACGCCACCATATTCGGAGATAAGTTTTTTATCGATATTCAGAGAGTCGACGACATGTTTATAGACGTCGTTATCGGTCTGGCGCAATTTGCATGCATAAACGATGGCATCACCTAATGAACCGATACCAATCTGCAATGTACCGCCATCTTTAATTAGAGTACTGGCATATAAGCCTGCCATATAGTCAGGGTTAGGAACCGACATATTTGGTGGCGCAAACAAACGAGTCTGATAGGCAGGACTATGAACCTGGAAGTCAAAATAATCATTCTCGACCATTGCACGGTTATACATAAACGGTAAATCGTCATGAACCTGAGCAATAGTGACGATCTTTTTCCCCTTCGCCCTCTCTTCTTCAATCAGAGGCATAATATCCAGGGTAACATCGGTATTACAGCTTAAGCTCAACTGTGGTCGGCCATCTATTTCTTTTTTAGCGACAATTTGTGCCAGCACATTGACGCCATTAATCATTAAGTCGCGCGATACAAAGGTATAGTTACTCGATACATAGTTTCGCTGCGCACTGGCAACGCTCTTCATAGCACCCGCTTTAAAGTAAAACTCCGAGACTTCGACATTCGGCGGCAAGGTGTTAGTCCTGACTGCCTTGGCATACTCTAACTCTTCGTAATCACCAAATAAGCGCTCGACAAATGGCACTAGAAACTTGGCTTCCATTTCACTTTTTGGTCTTGGCTTTTCTAGCGATAAAGCTGTAATGATCCGCAGATTAATACTCGGATCCTGCTGCGCCTTTCTGTAAAAAGCATTCGCCAACTGATTTGGTTTTCCCAAACCTAGAGGTAAACCCAAAACAATATTTTTACCAACCGTCTCTATCGTCCGCTCGACACAGCGTTCAACTTCACTAAATAATTCCATGAGTTCTCCAAACCGTTCTTGTTTTTTATATCCAGTACGAATTCGTCTACAGTAACAACACTTGAGCGCGCTAATCATGACATAAGTCAAACACTCACAAAAAATTATCAAGGGCTCCGACAAAAGCTCTGCCTTACGCTTCAAAAGCAATTGACGCTAATCATTTATTCTCTTGGCGAGAGTGGTTATGATGACGCCACATTAACATAAGGACCACACAATGATTTCTACCTTTAGTGAGCTTCTCACAGCCGCCCAAGAGCAAGACCAACCTCAACGCTTACTTTTTTTATTCGCCAAAGCCGAAGGTGAA
>NZ_LWGJ01001561.1:0-1549 GCF_001635845.1 Oleiphilus sp. HI0132
GTAAACGGTAAATAACAAACGGTGTAAAACCTATGCGCTCTAGAAACTGTAAAAACAAATGAATACAGGCATAAGCGCTCACAAAAGCAACACCAGTCCCAAGCGCCACCAAGAACCAGTCGTCATTCGTTCCCGTTTCTAGCAACTCTTTTGTTTTAAGCAGGCCTGCTGCCGTGATGAGAGGAATAGAAAGCAGAAATGAGTACCTAGCCGCAGCATCACGACTGAAACCAATTAACAAGGCCGCTGTCATAGTGATGCCTGAACGGGATGTTCCCGGAATCAAGGCTAACGCCTGGCTAAAACCTATGACTAAGGCCGCTTTAACGTCTATATCTTTAAGGCTAAGCTTACGAGAACCAAAGTGATCAGAAGCGTATAAAGCAAGCCCAAATATTATTGTTGTCGTCGCGATCACGGCAGTGGAACGCAAGTTTTCACTTATAAAGTCATTAAGAAGGAAACCAGCCAAACCTGCGGGTATCGTTGCCAGAATAATCAACCAGGCCAAGCGACCATCATTAGACTGCTCTTTAAACGACACGCTCTTGAACCATGCGCCACTCAGTTGAATCACTTCTCTACGAAAATAAATGACTATCGCCATCAAGGTGCCAACGTGAACCGCTACATCAAAAGCCAAGCCTTGATCTTCCCAGCCCAAAACTTGTGAAGGCAAAATCAGGTGAGCGGAGCTCGATATGGGTAGAAACTCCGTCAAGCCCTGAACAAGTGCCAATATAACTGCTTCAAACCAAGTCATTTTTAATCCTTAACTATCAATCCATATAGCGAGTAGCACTTAGGCTCTACCCGGCAGTTTTTTCCATGTAACCGTATTTCTGACATAGGATGGCATCGCGTCTTCTAGTAGCCCTGCTACACCTTTAAAATGCGCATAACGAGCCAGCTGACAAATAGCATGAGCCTCTGGTCTCATCTCAGCATCAAAACTATCCAAATGCCCTTTTACATCCGAAGGGAAACGTTCAGAGTAGTCAAAGCCACTACCGACACCAATAATAGGCCCATCCGTGATCGCGTCAGGCAAGCTCACTAATTCAGGTTTAGTCACATTTTCAATACCCAAAGTCTCCACCCGATAATAAGGATCCTCGTTCCCGTTGCTCTGTTTCTCCACTTTGCAGCAAGCCCAATACACCTCATCCATACGTGCATCAATTGCTACAAGCACTTGAGAAATACCGTACTTCAAATAGCTTTGTAGGGCTAGAGCTTGGATATTAGATATGGCATAGATATGACAGTCACTTCCGTAGGCCAAGCCTTGCGCGATACCAGTCGCGATACGAATACCCGTGAACGAACCTGGCCCACAACCAAAAGCAAGCGCATCCAGATTTTTAGCTTTTAACTTACCGTGGCCCAAACAGTCTTTCACCATAGGTAAAATTAACTGAGTATGACTTCGAGGGGCTTTTTCGCACACCTGATACATTGTTTGCTCACTCCACAATGCTGCAGAGCAATTATCAGAAGAAGTATCTAAAGCAAGAATTTTTGGCATAAAGAGGGTCGTAAATAACAA
>NZ_LWGJ01001562.1:0-1408 GCF_001635845.1 Oleiphilus sp. HI0132
TCTCAGAAGAGAGTGTGTGTAAGGGTGGGCAAGAGGCGGGTGATCATGATCGTGGCTTGAAGCATGGCGGTATTCATCAGAATCAGGATAGCCTACCAGGTGGCTACCAGTGGCCGGATAATACCCGTATTCTTTTGGTCGAAGACAACCATGTCAATCAAATGGTTGCTTTAGCATTGCTGGATATATTGAAGCTCAGTGCTGATTTGGCCGATAGTGGGTTGGTTGCTTTGCAAAATTCGCCAGACAATTTGCCGTATAGCCTGATTCTTATGGATTGTCAGATGCCAGGTATGGATGGCTATGAAGCAACACGAGAAATAAGAGGTGGTGCGGCTGGAATTCGTTATAAAGATATCACTATTATGGCGATGACAGCGAATGCAATGAAGGGCGATAAGGAACGCTGCCTTGAAGCAGGAATGAATGATTATTTATCCAAGCCTATCGATACTGAGGTTTTGGAAAGAAAGCTCTATTTTCACCTTGTGGCGGGTGTTGATCAGAAGGCAGCCCAAGTAGGTGAAATTGTAAAAGTGAGCGAAAGTTGTGATTTAAGTGAAGAGGCTTCTGCAATAGTTGAAGAGGCAGTACCAGATGAAACGAAGGGGGTTGAGTTGCAGATTTGGGATGAAAGTGATGTATTACGCAGGGTAATGGGGAAGTCCAAAATCCTGAAAGTTATGATAGCTTCGTTTTTGAGTGATATGCCGCAGTATGTTGATACTCTGCAATCAGATATCGATAAAGGCGATCTGGAAGCGGCAGGAAATAGCGCGCATGCTCTAAAGGGCGTTGCTGCCAATTTGAGTGCCTTGGCGCTCGCTGAGGCAGCAAAGAAAATTGAGATAGCTTGCAAAGACGGGCAGCCTATCGAAAACATATTACCTATGCATCAAGAATTTATGGATGTTTACCCTAAAACCCGTGAGATGCTGATGGCTTGGAAAGAGCCTGAATAGGCTCTTTCCCGGCGCTAGCTAGACCTTAAGCGATGGTGTCTTTCAGGTAGGTATTCAGGAATTTGCTTTCTGGGTCAAAGCTGCGTCTTAGCTCAATAAAATCATTCCATTTTGGGTAGCTTTTCTTGAACTCTTCGCGGCTAAATGTATTAAGCTTGCCCCAGTGAGGTCGTCCTCCATACTTTCGAAAAATTGGCTCAATTGCTTTAAACATCGGTTGGTAATCTTCTTCAAAATAACGATGCACTGCGATGGATATGGAGTCACGTTGATAAAAGGGGCTTAACCAGGCTTCTTCACCTTTAATGAAGCGACACTCAATAGGAAAGAATGCTTCACTAAAGTGTTTTTCAATGGTGTCTCTTACTTCACCTAAGGCTTTGATTCCTTCTTCTACGGGAAGATGATATTCCATTTCATTAAAGCGGACGTTTCTATCATTGGCG
>NZ_LWGJ01001563.1:0-1284 GCF_001635845.1 Oleiphilus sp. HI0132
AGGGAAGCCGATGGTTTGGGCTTCTTTTAGGAGTGTCTCAATGTCTTGATCAGCACCTTCATAACCAGGGATACAAGGCACACCGGCCTTGGTCATAGCGATCTTTGATAAACGTTTGCTACCCATAAGCTCGATTGCTGCAGAAGGTGGGCCGATAAATTCAATATTGGCCTTTTCGCAAGCGTTGGCGAAGTCACAGTTTTCAGACAAGAAGCCATAGCCAGGGTGAATGGCGCCAGCGCCAGTTAGTTTAGCGGCCGCAAGGATTTTGTCTGCGACTAAATAGGATTCGCCTACTGGTGCTGCACCAATACATACCGCTTCGTCTGCGTTAAGAACATGTGGCGCACCCGCATCAGCTTCACTGTAAACCGCAACGGTTTTATAGCCGAGCGACTTAGCTGTACGCATCACACGAACGGCAATTTCTCCACGGTTTGCAACTAATACTTTTTCGAATGTCACTTGTTTAGACATCTTAATACTCTCTTTTTATCGTTATTCCCTCGAAGGCGGGAATCCATTGTTTTGATGATAACTGACTACTCTGCCCAGCTAGGCAATCTCTTCTGTACAAAGGCCATGGTGCCTTCCTGGCCTTCTTTACCTTGTACTGCTTGTGAGAAGGAATGGGCTGCAGAGTCTAATAACTCTTCCAATGGTTGTTTGCCGACTCCGAGTATCAGTTCTTTCGTGATACGGTTAGCATCTGGTGCACAGCGTTTAACTTGGCTAAGTACTGATTCTAGGGCTTCTTCAAGTGCTTCACTTGTTTCATGTGCCTCGTGAACAATGCCCAGCTCCTTAGCTTCCTGACCGTTAAAACAAGACCCTAATAAGGCTAGACGTCTCGCTTGGGTTAAGCCAATGCGTGTCACGACAAATGGAGCGATTTGAGCCGGTGGAATACCCAGGCCGGTTTCAGGTAAGCCAAATTTTGCGTCACTAGAGGTTAGGGCAACGTCGGAAATACAGGCAAGGCCAAAGCCTCCGCCCAGGACTGCCCCCTCTGTGACCACAATGAGTACCTGTGGAATCTGATTCGCATAAGTAATCATGCGTCCAAATTCGCGGTTCAGCTCGTAGAACGGGTCGTTTTGATCAGCAGTTTTAGAGCCTTCCGCCATACGGGCACCTGCCATATCTTTAATATCGCCGCCAGCGCAGAAGTGGCCTTCTGCGCCCCGTAATACTACTGCACGAATGTCTTCCTGTGTTTGAATACTTTCAAACACAGCCATTAACTCTTTAACCATTTTTAGGCTCATCGCATTGCGAGTTTTA
>NZ_LWGJ01001564.1:0-1281 GCF_001635845.1 Oleiphilus sp. HI0132
AATACTTTCTTTCTAAAATATCCCTAAATAGGTAGGGGGTATTTCTAATTTTGTCCTATATTTATAGTGCTAAATAAGCAATTCACCCCAAAATAGACAGATTCATTCAAGGAAATGGGCCGACATGACGATAACTAGTCTATAGCTTGCTCACTACACACTATCTAAAAATAACGCGCTTAAAAAATACTTAGGGTGTCTCTATGAAGATCAATATGCCGGTGACTGACAATGAAGTCATGATGACCGAAGGTCAGACCTTGGTCTCAAAAACCAATCTCAAAGGTATCACTACATACGTCAATGAGGCGTTTATCGCGATCAGTGGCTTTTCTGAACAGGAGTTGGTCGGAAAGAATCACAATGTCGTCAGGCACCCGGATATGCCGCCCGAAGCGTTTAAGGATCTATGGGATACGATGAAGAAGGGGCGACCCTGGACGGGAATCGTTAAGAATCGATGTAAGAACGGTGACTTTTATTGGGTAAAGGCAAATGTGACGCCTATCTGGGAAGACGGCAAAGTTGTTGAATATATGTCGGTTCGCTCCATTCCCAGTCGTGAGGAAATTACTGCAGCAGAAGGTGCTTATGTGGCCCTTAAAAATGGCGAAATAGCACTAGATGGTGGTAACGTTGTTAAGTCGGGATTTACTCAACACCTTCCTAAGTTAAGCAATATTAAACTCACTCAGCAGTTTATGTTTCTGGGTGCAGTACTCTTAATGTTGAGTGCTTTGGTCGTGAATACCTTGGCTCAGCAATATGATCAAATAGAGTTCTCTAAACAGGAGCTCGTCGGCGTCGAATATATTCGACCGATGAGACAGCTACTCCAGTTTATTCCACAACACCGTGGTATGACAAACGCTTATCTGAATGGTGACGCGTCTTTTGAACCCAAAATATTGTCTGTAAGGCAAAAGATAAACGATTTGTTTGATGAGGCTAAAGAAGTTGACGCCAGATTAGGAGAAAAGTTACAAGCTTCTAGCAAGTTCAAAGCGATTCAAAGCAAGTGGGACAGTTTGAAGGGAATAGCATTTAGCCTTGAGGCTAAAGCCAGTTTTTCTCGCCACTCTGACCTTATTAGTGATGTGCTAAACCTGATAATTCACGCTNGCGATACCTCGAACCTAATACTTGATCCTGAGTTAGGCAGTTTCTATAGCATGGACTTGGTGGTCAACAAGATTCCAGCCTTGGTCGAAAATATGGGCCAGGCTAGAGGCTTGGGCTCAGGTGTCATTGCTAATCAGGAAATTGGGCAGGCCCAACTAA
>NZ_LWGJ01001565.1:0-1116 GCF_001635845.1 Oleiphilus sp. HI0132
TTGATGGGCGATGTTGAGGTGGGTACTTTTCGCAAGTGCTTTAGCAGCGCACCCACAAAATCACCCATTTCAATCAACCCCATATCGTTGAGTTCATATCGCGTCTTAATCGCTTCTTCGCTGGTGCTGCCTGTGGTAGCCGCAATGTGCGTGATACCATTTGCAGCCGCTACATCTACACCTTGATGGATAGATGCAATATAGGCGGCGCAAGAATACGGCCTAACTATTCCGGTGGTTCCCAAAATAGATAAACCACCCATAATACCGAGCCTCGGGTTCATGGTTTTAAGTGCGATTTCTTCACCGTTTTCAACGCCGACAGCAACCTTAAAACCACCAGAATATTGGTATACCTTGGCCGCATTCAATAAATGTGACTGCATCATTTCTCGCGGTACGGGATTGATCGCAGGTTCGCCGACCTTAAGCACCAAACCTTCTCGTGTAACCGTTCCCACGCCTTGCGCTGAGATAAATTGCACGCCTTGTTTTTCCTCTAAGTACAGCTCTACAAATACCAGCGCCCCATGAGTCGCGTCAGGGTCATCTCCTGCATCTTTAATGGTAGCGGTGCGTACACTCTTTTCAGGTTCAAGTGACTCGTACCCTTCGATTTTCAAAGAGACGACTTTACCTTTCGGCAAAGTGATCTCAACCTCATCGGGATGTTTGTTCGCCAATAAGGCTTGGGCAGCAGCAACACAGCACGCCGTCGCGCAAGAGCCGGTTGTTAAGCCGCTGCGCAAAGGTTTTGCTTGTTCACTGCTCTCTGGCCACATAGTGCTTACCTAGCCTGCTCATTATTGCTGAGCATATTGTAACTAAGCGCATTTTCAGTGCGGTTAACAGCTTCTGTTGTAGCCGAAAATGTCGTCACGCCCAAAAACAACGCTGCGATGGCTTCTGCATTAGAAGGGAAAAATAAGTGTAGATACGTAGCCGTCAAACTACCCTCTCGATAGATTGCTTCACCCGGCGCCGAATGCCTTTGTCTTTTACCGTAGCCAATAGGTTCTGGCGTATTTGCACTTCGAGAACGATGATGCGCATGCGCTCTTACATCACCTTCAGGCAAAGCGGCGGTCTGCATCCCCTGGCAACCGCGCTTTCCGC
>NZ_LWGJ01001566.1:0-1055 GCF_001635845.1 Oleiphilus sp. HI0132
GAGTGAATACAGTGAGCTCTTTGACGCTAAAACGCAGACAATGTTAGAAAGCTTGAACCAGAATTTGGCGCAGCGAGATAGCCAAAATCTCGAAAGTGAAAAAGCTCGACAGACAGTTTGGCAACAGGCGATGATTGATACGCAGACGCAGAGTTCTGCTTCTTTACACAGCGCCTCTCAAGACGTTGCTGACAAGCTAAATCAGCTTACACAAGCTCAGCTTGAAACAAGTTGTCAGGTTGCTGATAAATTTACGGAAATGACAGATCGTTTGGGGGCTATGTCTGAGGGGATCAGTCTTGATTGGCAGAACCGTGCTGACAAAATGTTGGCTCAGCAAGCTGAGCTGGTTGAGAAGCTAAGTGACAGCCAGCAGCTAATGGATGAGCAAACCAAGCAGAAGTCAGAGAAGCTATTGGCTGAACTAGCGGGTCTTTTCGCTGAATCCAATAACTTACTGATCGCACGTCGTGAAGATGAGTCACGTTGGTTGCACGAACTGGATAGTCGAATGAATGGCTTAGCGGCGAGTGTGCGTGAAGAATTGAGCAGCTTGCGAGATGAAGAGGCAGGTCGTGCAAACGCTGCTGCCGAGACGATGAATAAGCTACAACAAAGCTTATCGCAGCAAGTTGCCCAATTGTCAGAAACGATTGAGAAACCCATGACAGAGCTGATTGAAACCGCGTCTGAAACACCAAAGGTTGCTGCGGAGGTAATCTCCAAGTTACGTGAAGAAATCAGTAACAACATGGAGCGTGACAACCACTTGTTAGAAGAGCGTCAGCGAATTATGGCTGAGCTTGATGGCTTGTCAGGCTCCTTATCCGAGTCATCCAGCCAGCAAAGAGAAGCGATTGCTTCATTAGTCGAAACCTCTAGTAGCATGCTAGACAACATCAGCTCTCGTTTTGACCAGCATATCGATGCTGAAGTTAACAAACTCTCAGACATCGTGGTCGAAGCTGCGGCAAGCACTACCGATATTGCCAGTTTGGGTGATGCTTTTGGTAAGGCCTGCCAGCAGTTTAGTGAATCGAATGAACTGCTTGGTG
>NZ_LWGJ01001567.1:0-1196 GCF_001635845.1 Oleiphilus sp. HI0132
TCAAAATATGGTAGGCCCTTTCGGTGGTGTGACGGCGGCTACGATCCTTCAAGCAGTGTTAGGTCACCCAGAAAGAGAAGGCATGCCGGTATCGCTTACTATTAATTATATGGGGCCGATTGAAGATGATGAGTTGGTGGTCAAACCTGCTCTATTAAGAACTAACCGTTCCAACCAGCATTGGCGTGTAGATTTTTTGCAAGGCGATGTAATGCAGTGTTCTGCTAGTTGTGTTTTTGCTAAGCGAAATGAGACTTGGTCTAATGATGAAGTAAGGATGCCTTATGCACCAGATTTTGAAGTGGTGGATTCACTACCAAAATTTCCGGGCATGCCGAGCTGGGTAGACCAATACGATATGCGCTTTGTTTATGGTGCTCCTTTTCAGCCGCTAGTTAAGGGTAAACAAGCAAACCCCTCCGAGAGCCTCTTGTGGATTTCTGACAAGCCAGCAAGAAAGCTGGACTATGCCTCAGTAACAGCAATCTCTGACTCGTTCTTTCCACGAATTTTTGTTCGAAGACATAAGATCGTCCCAATGGGAACGGTTAGTTTAACGATTAATTTCCATATAACTGAAGATGAATTGTTGGGCTTGGAGGCGACTCATCTGCTTGGTCGCGCTAGCGCTACCAAATTTACTAATGGTTATTTTGAGCAAAGGGCTGAGCTATGGAGCCCTGATGGTACCTTGGTGGCGACAAGTAGCCAGATGGTGTATTACAAAGATTAAGCTAGTCTATATCTCAATAATTACAGCTTTTAAAAAGCAAGAGAGCGATCATGACAAACGTTGATAGTGAGAATACAGAGCTGCATAAAACCGCTTGTATATTATGTTCACGAAACTGTGGCTTGGATGTTACCACCCAGGACGGCAAATTAATTAAGATCAAAGGTGATCCTCAACACCCTATGACTAAGGGCTATATTTGCCAGAAAGCGGCAAGATTAGAGCATTATCAAAATCACGATGATCGTTTGACACATCCTTTAAAAAGGATGCCAGATGGGAGCTTTCAGAAGGTTAGCTGGGATCAGGCCTTAGATGAAATCGCTGAAAAAATGAATGTAACGCGTGATCAGTTTGGCCCCGACTCTTTCGCGATTGTAGGTGGTGGTGGTCAAGGTAATCATCTTGGCGGTGCGTATGCTTCACAACTGCGTTATGCCATGGGTGGGAGTCGCTATACCTA
>NZ_LWGJ01001568.1:0-2274 GCF_001635845.1 Oleiphilus sp. HI0132
TTGGTTATCGCATAATTCCTCTTGTTGATAAAAATCAGGGGGGGGCATTGCTTGGTAGGATAAAAGGGGTGCGTAAAAAGCTGTCGCAAGAGTTAGGTTTCTTAATGCCTTCAGTTCATATTCGCGACAATCTTGACCTTATGCCAAATGTTTACCGAATCACCTTGATGGGCGTAACGATTGCTGAAGCAGAAATTCACCCAGAGAGAGAGCTAGCTATTAACCCGGGTCAGGTCTTTGGGAAAATTGACGGGGTTGAGGGTAGAGACCCTGCTTTTGGGCTTGATGCAATCTGGGTTGAGAGTTCTCAAAAGGATCATGCGCAAACGCTAGGTTATACCGTTGTCGATGCGAGTACTGTGGTGGCGACACACTTGAATCAAGTGCTTCAGAAGCATGCTAGTGAGTTATTGGGGCATGAGGAGGTACAGCAATGGTTGGATCAGTTGGCGAAGGTGTCACCTAAGCTATCAGAAGAGCTGGTTCCAAATACATTAACAGTCAGTCTGTTATTAAAAGTTCTTCAGAGTCTATTGATCGAGGACGTACCTATTAGAGATATGCGTTCGATCGCTGAAGCGCTGGTTAATGTAACTCCAAAGTCAGCTGATTCCACCCTGCTAACAGAAGCATGTCGACAGGGTATGAAAAGATTGATTGTCCAAAATATTTGTGGAAATGATGATGAAATCCCCGTTATTACCTTAGAGCCCGACTTGGAACAGTTATTGCTAAAGTCTGTGCAGCAGTCACAAAAAACTGGCGCGGGTGATGATATGGGAATGATACTTGAGCCCCGAATAGTTGAAACACTTCAGCGATCGCTCGGTGAAGCAGCTCAACGCCAGGAAATGCTCGGAAAGCCTGCAATCCTTTTGGTATCAGGGCCTTTGAGACCAGTGCTTGCTAAGTTTGTAAGGTTTGGGAGTGACCCGATTAATGTCCTTTCTTACCAGGAAGTGCCAAACAATAAACAAATAACAATCGTCGCGAACGTAGGTCAATAAATTGACGTCGTGTCGGTAGAACTCGCTCCAAGGTTCAATTGAAGTGATGAGTAGTAAACATAATCAGGTGATTCCTTATGGAAGTTAGACGCTTTTTTTCAGCGACCATGCAAGAAGTTTTAAAAATGGTTCGAGAAGAACTTGGCCCCGATGCGGTTATCTTATCCAACTCAAAAGTTGACGGTGGTGTCGAAATTGTTGCTGCGCTCGACTATGAGGAAGATGTCTCACCTGAAACCATCGAAAGTCAATTGATAGAGCGTGGCGAGCCTAGCCCTTCCCAACTTGCTCGTATGCATGCAGAAAAACACCTGAAACTGCAAAAAGAGCTAGATAGTGCGCGTAGAAAGATAGAAGAGGTTAAGGCTAAGCGTAAAGAGCGGCCTGATGCTCTTGCGCAAGAGAACGATTCAGAGGCAGTGTCTGAACCAGAGGCAAGCTCTTCGGCAATGGAGCGCAAGGCTGCGTCACATGATGCTAAACAAAATGGTACTCCGTGGGGCGAATTATCGGATATGCGTGCAGAGATATTAGAGATTAAAAAACTAATGTCCGGGCAGGCTTACAAGCAAGTGCAGAATGAAAAAGAACGTGAGCAATCGGCTACGCTCAGCAAAATCGAACGTAAACTCGAATCCCTTTGTATTGCCGGGGATCTTAAAAAACGGCTAATGGCAATGGTTGATTTAGGTATGGACTACAGTCAGGCATGGTCTCGTGTTTCACAGGGTGTTTCAGCTTTAATATCGGCTCCTGAAGATGACCTGATCGAGCAGGGTGGCGTCATTGCATTGGTTGGGCCTACAGGTAGTGGTAAGACCATGACAATAGGTAAAATGGCTGCTCAGTTTGTTATTCGACATGGTGCTGATGATATAGCCTTGGTGACAACTGACAGATACCGCATAGCTGCGCACGAGCAACTAAAGGTGTTTGGCAGAATACTCAATGTGCCTGTCCATGTTGTTGATGAGCGTCATAGTCTGGATACCATACTTGATGGCTTGCGTCACAAAAAACTTGTCTTGGTTGATACTGCTGGCCTAATGCATACCGACGCGTGCTGGTCTGAGCAGCTGCAGGAATTAAAGCTGTCGGGTCATGATATTCAGTCACACCTTGTTGTATCGTCTGTAGGGCAGTATCAGGTGATGTGTTCAAATTACCATCACTACAAAATGGTAGGCTTGTCAGGCGCCATTATTACTAAGGTTGATGAAGCTGTTAGCCTGGGTGAGGTGATGAGCTTTCTTATCGATACGCGTCT
>NZ_LWGJ01001569.1:0-32520 GCF_001635845.1 Oleiphilus sp. HI0132
GGGGCGAGCCCCAAGGCGATTATGGGGATATTTGTTGTGCAAGGTGCTTATATCGGGATCGTAGGAACCCTGGTCGGCACCGTATTAGGCGTGCTACTCGCTTTGAATGTCAGCGATATTATTCAGGGAATAGAGAGTCTTCTGAAGATGCAGTTTCTCAACCCGGATGTCTATTTTATTAGTGACTTACCTTCTCAACTTTTACTTGATGATGTGCTGGTTATTTCCGGGACAGCATTGATTATGAGTTTGTTAGCAACACTTTACCCGGCTTGGCGGGCTTCCAAAGTTCAACCCGCGGAGGCTTTGCGTTATGAATGATGGCGTAATTATTGAGGCGAAAGGCATCTCAAAAAACTATGATGATGCTGTTGCGCCAATTTCGATTTTTCAGAATTTAGACTTCACCCTTAGCAAGGGGGAGTCGGTCAGCGTATTGGGCGCTTCCGGCTCTGGTAAAACGACTTTGTTGAATATATTGGGTGGTTTGGATAAAGCGAGCGAAGGTCTTGTAAGGCTTTGTGGTAGCGACTTGAGTCAGTGCTCAGAGGCGCGCCTAACAGAGTTGAGAAATCAGAATCTGGGCTTTGTTTATCAGTTTCATCACTTGTTAGCGGAGTTTACGGCGGTAGAGAATATTGCTATGCCTTTATTCATTGCTGGCCAGAAACGGCGTTTGGCAGAAGCGCGAGCGCTTGAATTGCTTGACTTAGTGGGCTTGTCAGCACGCGCTAAACATAAGCCTTCTGAGTTGTCGGGAGGAGAGCGTCAGCGAGTTGCCATTGCTCGTGCGCTGGTCAATCAGCCAAAGTGCGTATTGATGGATGAGCCGACGGGAAATTTGGATGAAACCACAGCACGAAAGATCCAAGATGTGATGCTGACCTTGCAGCGTGAGCTGGATACAGGCTTCGTTGTCGTAACGCATGATACGCAATTAGCGCACAAGATGGACAGAGTATTAATCATGGAAGAAGGTGTGTTGAAGCCCTGGAGTGCTGCAGAGCAGGCTTCAGTTTAAACGGACTTGTTATCTTTTCTCGCTTTTCTGGCAGCGACTCGGTGGTGCCACTTTCTAAGGGTTGCGCGTTTCCAAATGGCGTCTATGCCGAAATAACCTGTGACGCCAAGTACGCAGCCGGCTACGAGAGAGCCAAAATACATAGGAATACCGACTTCATATAGTTTGTCTTTTAACCACTCGAATGAAAGCTCATACTCGAAAGGTGAAGCGGGAATATCAAGAATCCAGGCGCCTAATAAGTATTCTGCATAGAAAATAGGTGGCATAGTAAGTGGGTTGCTAATCCACACTAAGGCCAGGGAAACCGGTAGGTTTGCGTTGAAACGCAGCGCACACAGTGCCGCAGCAACCATTTGAAAGGGCATAGGGATACATGCCCAAAATAAGCCAATGGCAAAGGCCTTAGTGACTGAATGGCGGTTTAAATGCCATAAGTTAGGCTGGTGAACTAGAGGTCCCAAGAACTTAAGGGATTTGTTTTCACGAATTGCGTCGGGATCTGGAAGATATTTTTTTATCAGATCTTTTGGCATAAAAAGTTCACTTCGTAGTCAGGCTCAAGGATGAGTTTATGTTCTATTTGATGGCCGCATTTTGTGTGGGCCCTATCATACTCTATTGTTATGGGGAATTGTTACCCGCCTTTATTTATATTTTGTTTTCAATTTGTTGCTTGGGCTTGGTTAAGACACGTCTATTTTTGCCGCTCTTAAGCTGCTTGCTTGGTCTTCTGTTTACTCACATTCTGATTGCTGAATACTTGGAAGCGCGTCTTGATAGATCTCTCGATAGTGGGAGTCAAACTATTGAGGCTTATGTTTGTTCTGTGCCGGTGGATTATCACTTGTATTCAAAGGCTGATTTTTGTGTGCTTGAAGCATCAGACAATAATGGAAAAATATTGGGTAAAAAAGTAAGGCTCTCATTTTCTCATACCCTTAATCTCGATTTAAAGAAGCGCTACTACAAGTTGAGTGTTGTTTTGAAGCCTCCGCGAGCAAGCTTGAATTTTGTCGGCAGCTCTTTCGAACAGTACCTGTTTTATAAAAAAATTTCGGCAATTGGACGAATTGTGGAGGTGCTCGAAAGTGCTGAAGATGAGGCTGGGTTCACATTGGCGGACCGAGTTCGTTCTAGCCTGAATTCATACCGTATGAGTTTAGGTGACTATCTCAATAACTTACTCCTAGATAAAGAACATAAAGGTCTACTTAGGGCCCTGATCCTGGGAGATCGGGGGCAAATTAGTCCTGGAGACTCACGAGTTCTGCAGTACACAGGAACACAGCATTTGCTTGCTATCTCGGGCCTGCATGTGGGGCTGGTGATGTTTTTTCTCTATAAGCTCTTGGTCTGGTCTGCTTTTCGAGTGCCAGTCGTTGCTTTTTTCGGCCTTGCTTACGTCATTATGGTTGGCGGGAGTGAATCTGCCATCAGGGCTTGGGTAATGTCTGTGTTGGCTCTGGTGCTTTTATCAGGGCGGTGGCGCAGAGACTATTTGGCGATTTATTGTGCCGCAATGTTTATGGTACTTTTATTCGACCCCCTATCGCCCATGAATATTGGCTTTTGGTATTCATTTATTTGTGTGGCTTTGCTTATATTGTTGTCACGGTTTGCACTAAATATGGATGCAAGCTGGCGTTCACTGTTGTTGCTGCAGTTGGTTTTGATTGTCGGCCTCGCTCCTATTAATGCCCTGATCGGCAATGTTCAGGGGCTGGCGAGCTTATTAGGAAATATGTTTGCCGTTCCTTGGGTTTCGTTGTTTGTTTTGCCTGTATCTTTAGTTGCTTTAGGTATCTCGTTTTTGAGTCGGCCAGTTGGTGAGATCTTGATGAGCTGTTCTGATGCTGGTTTAGAGTTACTGGTTCAGTATTTGTCATCTTTAATTGGTCTTTTAGCTGAGTTTTCTTTTGGGGCAAGCAATGTCTTATTAATTCCTTATGCGGTTTTATTCTTGAGCTTTGTTTTCTTTATTCGCAATTATCTGCTTCGGGCAGTGTTTCTGGCGGTATTGTTATTGGTGCTCTACACGCCTTCAGTGCTAAAGGAGCTGAAGTCCGAGGTCTTGGTTTTCGATGCGGGGCAGGGTTTGGCTATCGCATTGATCTGGGGCGGTCAGTACTGGCTCTATGATACCGGGTTAGCCTTGGGAAGCTATTCTCTGGTTGAAAGTGCAGTTTTCCCCTATTTCCGTGAACAAGAGTTGTTGCTGAATATTAGTGGGTTGATAGTGAGTCATGGTGACGCGGATCATGCGGGCGGAGCTGCGCGCGTTGAGGAATATTTGCAGCCTACGCACTTGTGGTCTGGCGAGCCGGGTCGTGTATCGGGCTTAATGAACGAAAAACCTTGCGCCGCTGGAATGTCTTGGGAGTATACGGGGGGGCGCCTGGAGGTTCTTTACCCTTTTGCGGCTGGGGCAGAATTTGGGGCGTCTTCAAATAATCGCTCTTGCGTGCTTCGTTTTACCTATCGGGGTCAGAGTTTTCTGCTCATGGGGGACTTGGAAGGAGAGGCTGAAATGCACTTAGTAGAGCGCTATCGAGATTCATTGAAGGCTGACGTTCTCATCGCGGGTCACCATGGTTCTGCAAATGCGACATCCATTGCCTTGTTAAAAAATGTTCAGCCTAAGATTCTGGTAATTTCGGCCGCTTATATGAATCGATTTGGTCATCCCCATGCAGATGTATTGGAAAGATCCAGGTTGATGGGAGTGGAAGTATTATCGACTGCTTCGCATGGCGCTCTAAGGTTTTTGTTAGGTGGAGAGGCTATAAATGTAGCGGTGGCACGCATCGAGCGAGAGACTTTTTGGTCAGTACATGAAGATAGTGTAAATAAAAACTAACGGGCTTTTCTAAATCTCTAAGTATGCTAAAGTATCGGCACTAAAATAAGCGATGATAGAAGCTGCTGTTCGTCAGTATTAGGCTTGGTATTTAGTCGGGTACCTTTGCTGGTCACAGCGGTTCGAAAATTACTTGGGGAGACTTCTGCGTGTTAGATTTATTGAAGCCGGGCGGCATAATCATGTTTCCTTTGCTGCTTTGTTCGGTATTGGCGCTGGCAATCATTATTGAGCGTTTCTGGACTTTGCGGGTCAGCCGATTGGCACCAAAGGTTTTGGTTCAGGACTTGTGGGCTGCTATCAAAAAGAAAGAACTTAACTCGCGTAAGTTGAAAGAGTTAAAAGAAGCTGCACCGCTAGGTCGAGTTCTTGCAGCTGGTTTGGCAAATGCTCGTCATGGTCGAGAGATCATGAAAGAGAGCATTCAGGAAGAAGCCAGTCATGTGGTGCATGAAATGGAACGCTTTTTAACGGCACTTGGAACGATTGCTGTGATTACGCCTTTGTTGGGCTTGTTGGGTACCGTTATTGGTATGATTAAAGTCTTTGCTCAGTTGCAGCTAGAAGGTGCCGGTAATGCCGCTGCTCTAGCGGGTGGTATTTCTGAAGCATTGATAACGACTGCCGCGGGTATGACAGTTGCTATTCCTGCTCTAATTTTCCACCGTTATTTCTTACGCCGTGTAGATGAGATTGTCGTAGATATGGAGCAAGAGTCTTTACGCTTGGTCGAAGTTATCCATGGTGACCGTGAACCTTCACGTGATGGAGAACAGAGCTCTTGAATTTTAAACGTCAGTCCGGTGAAGAGGTATCAGTAGACTTAACGCCACTGATTGATGTGGTGTTCTTGTTATTGATTTTCTTCATGGTGTCTACCACCTTCACCAAAGAGAGTCATTTGGAAATTGATTTACCGCAGTCCAGTGCAGAGCCGGCGAAGCCAGCTGTAAAAGAGATTGAGGTGATTATCAATGCCAAAGGTGAGTATGCGGTAAATGATCGCAGCTTGGTTAATAACTCTGAAGACACGCTTAAAAAAGCCGTTCAGAAACTGTCTGAAGGTAACACTAAAATTCCGTTTATTATTACGGCTGATGCAAAAACTTCTCACGAATATGTAGTTAGAGTGATGGATGTTGCTGGGCAGTTGGGTTTTGTGCAGTTGAGTATCACAACGCAGCGGAATAAATCAAAATAGGCTGCTGTCTGGCAGCCTTTGTTTGTTGGTAGTCTATGAGTAAAGATTCGGAAGCCCTTCCTGAATTAAATGAATCAAATTGGGCGCTCTATCAGCGTCTGCTGGTTTATATAAAGCCACTAAAATTCTTTTTCATTCTTAGTATTATTGGTAACGCTATCTATGCGGGTGCGAGTGCGTTAATGGCTCAAGCTCTGGATACGGTCATTACCACCGTTGAAAATCCCACTGAAGAAAATCGCTTGATGCTGCCTTTGCTGATTTTTTCCTTGTTTGCAATGCGCGGGATAGGGGGGTTCTTGGGTGGATACTACATAGCTTATGTGGGGCAGAATATCGTTCACCGGTTACGCACCCAAGTGTTTGACCGGTATTTGAAACTGCCCAGTTACTACTTTGACTCAAACGCATCGGGACATTTGATTTCTCGAATTACCTTCAACGTTCAACAAGTCTCTTCAGCTGCAACTGATGCAATAACGGTGATTGTACGGGAGGGCTTGACTGTGATCGGCCTTTTTATTGTGATGATCAATGCTAACTGGAAATTGACCTTAATCTTTTTGGCAATTGGTCCAATGATTGGTGCCTTAGTAAGTTATGTGAGTAAGCGCTTTCGTAAGTTAAGTAAACGTATTATGGCATCAGTGGGTGATGTCACGCATGTAACCTCGGAGGTCGTATCGGGATACCGAGTGGTGCGCATATTTGGTGGGGAGAACTATGAGTCAAACCGCTTTAATCAGGCTAGTGAATATAACTTAAAGCAAGCTTTGAAGCTTGAAATGACTAAAGCTATCAGTACACCGGTTATTCAGTCTCTAGTCGCATTAGCGATCGCGGTTTTGGTTTGGTTAGCGCTCGCTCCAGATGTCCGTGGCGATATGACTGCCGGGAGCTTCGTGGTGATCATTGCCGCGGCAGCGACCATGGCAAAACCTATTCGTCAGTTAACTCAGGTAAATGAAAAGATTCAGCGAGGCTTGGCTGCCGCTAAGGACTTGTTTGCAGTGATTGATGCCGAACCTGAGAAAGATCAAGGAAGCTTCGAAAGTGCCAGAGTACAAGGTGCGATTGAGATTAGTGATCTTAACTTCGCTTACGAAGGAAGTAATAAAGCGATCCTGAAGAATATTGATTTATCGATCAAGCCTGGTGAAACCGTTGCTTTGGTCGGCCGCTCCGGTAGTGGTAAGTCGACACTGGCGAACCTGATTCCACGCTTTTACGAAGCCCAATCTGGCAGCATTACCTTAGACGGTGTGCCAGTCGAAGACTATACCTTGCGTTCTCTTAGAGATCAGATTTCATTGGTTACTCAGCAGGTGACCTTGTTCAACGATACCTTTACCAAGAATATTGCCTATGGAGGCTTGGAAGGTGCTTCGATCGAGGATGTACAAGAGGCTGCGAGAAAGTCTAATGCATTAGCGTTTATTGAGGATAAAGACCTGGGCTTTGATACAGAGCTTGGCGATAACGGTGTCTCGTTGTCCGGTGGGCAGCGTCAACGTATCGCTATTGCACGAGCCTTGCTGAAAGATGCGCCAGTGTTGATTCTCGATGAGGCGACCTCAGCCCTGGATACAGAGTCAGAAAAAGCTATTCAAGGTGAGTTGGAGGTATTGATGGAGGGACGTACAACAATTGTGATCGCGCATCGCCTATCGACTGTAGAAAATGCAGATAAAATTGTAGTGATGGACCAAGGTCGTGTAATCGAGCAGGGAACACATCAATCACTTCTGGCTGCAAATGGTGAGTACGCCAAACTTTACAATATGAACCTGGCGGACGATGCCTAGTCAGGATCAGCAACGTGCTGCTTCAACGAGCATAACCGATGCTTGGTACCAAGGTGCTGCTTGGCTATACCTGCTGGCACCACTGTCACTTATCTATATGCTTATTTTGGTCATACGGGCATGGCTATACCGCTTAGGTTTTAAGACCTCATATCGTTCCAGTTTACCCATTATAGTGGTTGGCAATATTACGCTCGGCGGGACTGGAAAGTCACCATTGGTTGCATACTTGGTGCAAGCGCTTCAGGAAAGAGGCTATCAGCCTGGTATCGTCAGCAGAGGGTACGGTGCATCAATTCCATCTACAGAGTGTCGAGAAGTGTTAGCCGATAGCTTGCCTGAAGAGGTGGGTGATGAGCCACTCATGCTAAAGCAAGCGCTTGATTGTCCGGTATTTGTTAGTCCTAATAGAAAGCTCTCAGTTCAGGCACTGGAAGCTCAAGGTTGTAATGTTGTTATAAGTGATGATGGCTTGCAACACAATGCGCTACAGCGTGATGTGGAAGTTTGTGTTTACGATGGTCAAAGAGCCTTGGGTAATGGATATTTACTTCCGATGGGGCCTTTGCGTGAAAGCCAGTCTCGAATGAAGAAGCTGGACTTTCAGGTGATCAACGGTGCTGATGATTTACCTGGCGTGAATTCATCAGAGCCTTACATTCGAATGGATTTACGACCAGGCAACTTACTGCCGTTGAAGGCTGATCCCGGTCAGGATGGTCTCAATCAAGCCTTAGCTTTGGATAAATTGTCGGGTCAGCCGGTAAATGCTGTTGCTGCCATTGGCAACCCGGAACGCTTCTTTGAGGTGCTTGAGCGCAGTGGTATGATTGTTATGCGTCATGCCTTCGAAGATCATCATGCTTACTCTATCGATGATTTTGGCTTTTCGGAAACGCTTCCGATCATTATGACGGAGAAAGATGCTGTCAAATGTCGTTCTTTAGGTTTGTCAGATGCCTGGTACTTGCCTGTAGAAGCTGAGCTGAGTGCTAACTTGGCCGATTTGATTATTGAAAAAATAGAAGGAAATTCTCGTGGATAAAAAACTACTTTCGGTTTTGGCTTGCCCTTGTTGTAAGGGGGAGTTGCAATATGACCAGGAAAAACAGGAACTGATCTGTCGAGTAGATGCTTTGGCGTTCCCAATACAGGATGACATTCCAGTGATGCTTGAGACTGAAGCGCGGACTCTTACAACTGATGAGAAACTGGGTAAATAAGCACACACACAGAAAAGGAGGGACGTATGTCTTTTAAGGTCATTATACCTGCTCGCTATGCCTCTACCCGTTTGCCGGGTAAACCTCTGTTGGATATTGCCGGAAAGCCGATGATTCAGCGGGTTTATGAGCAAGCTTGCTTATCAGATGCCGAAGAAGTTGTTATTGCGACAGATGATGAGCGTATTGAAAAGGTCGCTTTGGGCTTTGGTTCCAAGGTTGTGATGACTTCTGCTGAGCACCCTTCGGGAACAGACAGGCTGCAGGAAGTAGTTGCCAAACTTGCTTTGGCAGATGATGATATTGTTGTCAATGTTCAAGGTGATGAACCGCTTATTCCGCCAAAGGTGATTAATCAGGTTGCTAAGAACTTGTCATTAGCCCCAGGTGCCGGCATTGCAACTTTGTGTGAGTCGATAGTCAAAGTAGAAGATGTTTTTAATCCGAATGCAGTAAAAGTGGTGTTTGATCTCAATGGTATGGCAAATTATTTTAGTCGTGCCCCGATACCATGGTGTCGTGATCAGTTTTCAGATCCTAAGGCCTTAACGGCGATACCTGATGGCGCTAGCTATTACCGCCATATCGGTATCTATGCCTACCGAGTGGGTTTCTTGAATGCTTATGTGAATTGGCCGCCGAGTATGACTGAAAAGCTTGAAAGTTTAGAGCAATTGAGAGCCTTATCTAACGGTGTTAGCATTCATGTCGAACAAGCTTTGGAGAGCCCTCCTCCAGGGGTCGATACTGAAACAGATCTGCAATATCTTAGAAACCTTTTAGCGGTATGATGTTCTCTTTTTCTTAATTTTTTTAGTCGAGTTGGGAATTATGCATAAGATCCTGTTTGTTTGTTTAGGAAATATCTGTCGCTCACCCACTGCTCAAGGTGTTTTTCAGTCTCGTGTTGATCAGGCTGGTTTAAAGGAGCACTTTTTTGTGGATTCTGCCGGTACAGCGGGTTGGCATGAAGGGAAAGCTCCAGACCCTCGAACACAAAAGCATGCGTTAAGCCGTTCGTATGACTTAAGCCGAATTCAAGGACGTCAGGTGGTTTTCTCTGACTTCGAAGCCTTTGATCATATTATTGCAATGGATAAGGCCAATCTGGAAAACTTGCAAGCCATGTGTCCAGAAGAGTCTCAGCATAAATTAAAGCTGTTTTTAGACTTCAGTGATTGCCCTGAAAGTGAAGTGCCAGATCCTTACTTTGGTGGCACTGCCGGTTTTTCACATGTGCTTGATTTAGCTGAGTCGGCAAGTGAAGGTTTGCTGAATGCTCTGACAGAGGAAGCGCTCGCTTAATGGTTGCATTCCTTGATGAATAAGCGTTTGGGAGCAGATTTAAAGAGCCTGAATACCCTGGCTTTACCTTGTGTTGCTCGCGAAGAACTTTGCTTTGACAATGCTCAAGAGCTTGTGCTCTTTTTGCAGGGTGGAAGCTATGAACTATCAGAGTTGCTTATCCTGGGCGGCGGTTCCAATTTGGTTTTGCCCGAGAGACTAGACAAACTTGTAATACGTTTATTGTTTGACGCAATTCACTATCATGATGACGATACAGATCATGTGATTGTTGTTGTTGAAGCAGGTAGGATCTGGGACGACTTGGTGGCTGGTACTGTAAATCAAGGCTTGGTTGGGCTAGAAAACCTTTCCTATATTCCCGGAACCGTTGGTGCAGCACCCGTTCAGAATATCGGTGCGTACGGCGTGGAACTTTCAGACTCTCTTGTCTCGGTGAAAGCTTTCGACACTAAGACGCTTTCGCTTTGTGAGTTGAGCAATGAGCAGTGCCAGTTCTCATACAGAGACAGCATATTTAAACGCGAGCCTAATCGTTATTGCATCATTAGTATTACACTTCGGCTGACACGTAAACCTTGTTTTAAGCTTGACTATGGTGAGCTGAGGGGCTTTCAGGGGCTCGCGGAAAGCTTAATGGTATCTCAGGTGAGAGAGAAAATTATTGCTGTTCGTAAGGCGAAATTACCTGAACCGAGTGAGCTTCCAAATGCCGGTAGCTTTTTCAAAAACCCGATCGTTACGGCGAAACAAGAAGAGAGCATAAGGAAGAAGTTTCCAGGACTTGTGAGTTATCAGCTTGAGACTGGGGAATTTAAATTGGCGGCAGGCTGGTTGATCGACCAGGCCGGTTGGAAAGGGAAGCGGCAAGGGCCTGTAGGCGTACATGCCAAGCAAGCTCTTGTTCTTGTCAATCACGATGGCGGCAATCAGGCAGATATACTTACCTTGGCGCAAGATATTAGAGCTTCAATTGCTTCAATTTTTTCCGTTGCCTTGGAAGTGGAGCCAAAAATAGTCTCATCCTTGAGTTCATAAGGTTGTAGTTCCTATTTCTGTAGTCGCTGGTCAGTTTCTAGTAAGGTTTTAACTAATCCGGTTAAGCGATCGACCGTTTCTTGATTTACTAATTTCCCTTCTTCGTTGAATGCTTCGTAAGCAGCTCCAATAGCTAGTTGTTGAGGAATAACTAAACTCCCCAAATTTGTCATGACTTCTCTTAGTTGTCCTAGTCCTCTTAAGCCACCTAGGCTGCCTGGGCTGGCAGCAGTTAGTGCGACAGTAAATCTGTTAAATGGTGGTTGATAGACATTGGAGTCACTATTGTCAGGGCGTGATAACCAGTCCAGTGTATTCTTCAGTGCGGCGCTAAATGATCCGTTGTACTCTGGGCTCGCGATTAAAATGCTTGTTGGTGATGAAAATATGCGCCTTAAGTCGTTCAGTGAAGCGGGCGTTTCAGTGTTTTCAATATCTTCATTAAACAACGGCAAAGGGTAGTCTGCTAAGTTAATGTTGATAGCATCGTAGCCAAGCTCTAAAGCTATTTGTTGTGCTTGCTTAGCAACTTTTTGGTTGTAGCTGTTGCTGCGTAGACTTCCAGAAAATGTAATAAGAGTTCTGTCTGAGCTCATGGTATCGGCCTTTCAAGTAAGTGCGTATGAATTGAACTGTCTTTATTAAACCTGATGCAAAACTGCATGAAAATAGGTAGAGTGCATAGTTGGTGTGCATATACGCACAGAGTGGCGAATTTTGTGCGGGTGACGTTAAGCGCAGATATAGATTGTTTGGGGATATGTATGAAAAGCTGGAGTGATATTCAGATAGCCTATCAAGTAGCCAAGTTTGGCACGCTTAGCAAGGCCGCTGAGTCTTTAGGTGTTCATCACAGTACAGTTCTTAGGCACATTGACTCGATTGAAGAGCACTTGGCTTGTAAGTTATTTCATAGGCATTCTCGCGGCTATACGCCGACTGAAGCGGGCGAAATTCTGTTTCAAGATGCTGCAAAAGTCGAAGAACGTCTTGATCGAATGGTCAGTAAAATTAATGGGCTAGACCAGCAGCTAACAGGGCCTTTGGTTCTGACGAGCGTTTCGACCTTGAGTCCCTTGATCATGCCTGTTATCGAGGTATTCAGCAAAGCACACCCTGGTGTGGACATTTCGTTTCAGGCGGATTCGAGAATTTTTAAACTTGAATATGGTGAGGCGCATATTAGTATTCGGCCAGGCGCTCAGCCGCAAGACCCAGATTATGTGGTACAGAAGCTATTGTATACTGAATCGGCTCTTTATGCTAGCGAATCCTACTTGCGTAAGTACGGGAAACTCCAGAGCCTTGAGGATATTACGGGACATCGATTTCTTAATTTTTGCCAGAATATGAATAATATTCCGAGTATTAAGTGGTTAAATGAAATGGTCCCGAAGGAACAGATTAGCTTTAGTGCCAGCGACTACCATATATTAATGGATGCTGCGGAAAATGGTTTGGGTATCGTGGCGATGGATTGTCGAATTGCCGAACTTAAAACTGACCTGCAGCTACTTCTGCCAGCACCTAGTGCATGGCGTTCAACTATATGGTTAGTGACGCATCGTGATGTCCACTTTAGCCCGAAAGTTCAAGCCTTTACGGCACTTATCAAGCAGTGTTTAAAGTGAAAATCAAAAGTCGTCATTGACTCTAAAGCAGTTTCGCCCGTCATATTTTGCTTTATAGACGGCTTTATCTGCACGGGCTAGTAGTGATTGAAAGTCATTCTCGTCCTGATGTAGTTCAGCTACACCGATACTCGCTGTGACTAAGAGTCCAGCTGGCTTAAGTGCTTCTACATCTTTTCGGATTTGGTCCGAGCGCATCGTTGCTTGATCAAGGCTGCAGTTTTCCAGGAGTACCACAAACTCTTCGCCACCAAAACGCACGGCTACAAGATCTTCCTTTCGGTATTGGGTGCGTAGGAATTCACCAAAGGTACTTAAAACCTGGTCGCCAACCGGGTGGCCGTGCTGATCATTAATTTGTTTAAAGTGGTCAATATCAACCATCATTAAGCTTAATGGATGGCCATGACGTTTGGCGCTAGCGACTTTTTGTTCAGCTACGGCTAATAAATAATGCCGGTTATAAAGGCCTGTTAATTGGTCGGTGAGCGCAAGCTCTTCTAACCTTTGGCGCTGTTGCTTCAATGTGATGTGTGTGTTGATGCGCGAGATTGCAATCGCTTCTCTCACTGGTTTACGAATATAGTCGGCGGCGCCTAGCTTAAGGCCTTTTTCTTCATCGTGCGAGTCTTGAAGGCCTGTAACAAAAATAACGGGGATGCCAGCCGTCTCTTCATCTTCTTTTAAGTGCTTGCTGGTTTCAAAGCCATCCATATCAGGCATCATGATATCAAGTAGAATGAGCTCGGGTTGGGGCTCTGTACGAGCGACTTCCAGACATTTTGCTCCAGAAGTAGCGACTTTGACCTGATAAAGATCGCGGAACATGAGAGCGAGAATTTGGACGTTAGCGGGCGCGTCATCAACAATGAGGACGGTTGGCTTTCCTTGTTTCTCGCTCGATATTTGAGGGGCCATTTATTAGGTGCCAGTCTGGTTATGAGGTCTGAATCAGAGCCAATATCTCTTTAAGTGTCGTTGATGCTGCCGTATTGTCAAATAAATTGATTTCTTCAACGAGTTTTATGACCAAATTTTGGATTTCCTGCCTATCGGGGAAGGCTGTTTTAAGGAGGCTTAAACTGTCTGGGTCGATATAATCTGATTGTTCAAGCTTGTTTTGAAGCGTGTTTAGTTGGTTTATAAACTCGTCATTAGAGAGTGTTTCATCTGATTCGTCGCTGGTCGATGCAGTACTTTGGTCGAGTGCTTCAGTAAATGATTGTTCGAGCAAGCTTAACTCTGTTGTGAACTCTACATGAAGTCCTTCAAGTTCGTGCTTATCTACTTGCTCAATAGGTCTTAGAGAAACCTGTTCAATGGCAGCGCAGAGACTTTGGAGCTTGTCGGCGCAAAGTTGCCCGCAGACACCTTTGAGAAGGTGTGAAATGGCTTTAAGCGCTTTTAGATCTAATTCGTTACAGGCCTTTAGAATATCTTCAGAGTGCTTCGGGCTGTCACTAAGGAAGCTATTCAGCAATGCAGAGAATAAATCATCGTTATTGTAGATTCTCTCTCTTAGACCGTCAGGGTTCCAGTGGGTAGGGGTATCTTGCTCGCTAGTTGAAGCAGTAGCGTTGGGTTTGGTGCTTGTATCATCTTGAGGCATAGGTGCGTCTTCATATTCAGGTTTGTTGTTACACACATAACTAATGAGTGTAGAAATTGGTGCGTCGTTATAAATTGGTTTGCTTAGATAGGCGTTCATACCGGCAGCCAAGCACTTTTCTTTATCTCCTTGCATTGCATTGGCTGTCATCGCAATGATCGGAATGTCGGTGTAGAACTGTCCAGCTTTGCCATCGCGAATAGCTCGAGTGGCTTCATAGCCGTCCATTTCGGGCATTTGACAATCCATAAGGATTAAAGTGTGTGGGGTATTGGCGGTGGTTTGTATCAAACTGCTAATTGCTTCCAGGCCATTGCCAGCGACATCCGCGTGTAGGCCAATGTTTTTTAACGTGCTGAGGGCTACCATTTGGTTAATATAATTATCCTCCAGGATCAATAAACGGGTACCTTCTGGCCATTTTATTTGTCTCGAATCCTTCGTAGAGTAGGTCTTAATGCTTTCAGAGGTGATCAGAGGTTGAGCTTGTTGTAGTGCTTGACCGTCATCCGCCAAAATACTTAACGCATCAAATAGGTCAGAGGTAGTCGCAGGTTTTGGGAAATAAGCATCGAAGCCAATATCGGCCATTTCCTGTGCACCTCCCTGATAGGTCATTGAGGTCATCATAACAAGTTTCATCGACTGAAAACGTTCGTCGTGACTAAGTTTTCGCCCCAGCTCTGCTCCGTCCATTTCTGGCATTTGCATGTCTAACAGGGCGATATCGAAAGGCCTCTTGCTTTCGTCATTATATCGTTGCTGGCATAGTTCTAGTGCTTCGGAGCCAGAGCTCGCTTCAATGGCTTTAGCTCCCCATAGGTCAAGCTGACCTCGGAGTACCTCTAGGTTAGTCGTGTTATCATCAACGATCAGAATCTCTAGTTGGCTTATATCTATTGTCGGTTTGACTAACTCAGCTTGATCGCTAGTCTTCAGCAACATTGAGCTCGAAAAATTGCTGCCTTCTCCTGGAATGCTCTTAACGGAAATGGTGCCGCCCATCAGTAAGCATAGGTTCTTGGCAATGCTCAGTCCTAAACCTGTGCCGCCGAACTGTCTGGTAGTTGATGCGTCAGCCTGATTAAAGGCTTCAAACAGCGAGTCGGCTTTTTCAGGCGGGATTCCTATACCTGTATCAGTCACATCGATGTCTAGTTGAAGCAGATTTGCGTTTAGCTCCGTAAGCCGAGCAGAAATAACGACTTCACCTTGGCTGGTGAATTTGATTGCATTGTTGACAAGATTGGTAACGACTTGGCGGATCCTGCCGGGGTCTCCTACTGCTTTTGACAGGGTTAACCCTCTTAAGTCGACGATCAGTTCTAGCTCTTGTAGTTGAGCTTGCTGGGCAAGAGACTCTGCAAGATCGCCAATTAACTTTCTCGGGTTAAATAGAAGGTGCTCCAAGTCTAGTTTGCCTGCTTCTATTTTAGAAAAGTCTAAAATGTCGTTGATTAGTGTAAGTAGCGACTGTGCGCTATTTTGCGCTATTTCAGCCCGGTGCCTTTGTTGAGTATCAAGCTTGGAGTTAAGCAGAAGTCCCAGCATGCCCAGAACGCCATTCATCGGTGTCCTGATCTCGTGGCTCATGCTTGCGAGGAATTCGCTTTTCGTAATTGCAGCTTGTTCAGCATTTTCTTTTGCAGTAATGAGTTCGCTTTCGGCTGCTTTTTTCCCAGTAATGTTCGAGCTAATGGCAACATAACTTTGTGGTTTGCCGTTCATATCTTTAATGGCAATGACAGTGCTGCTAATCCAGTAATTCTGACCATGTTTATCTTTGTTGTAGACTTCGCCTCGCCATACGCTGCCTTTAGCAGCTGTTTTATAAAGTTGGCCGAAGAAGGCTTTGTCATGATAGCCAGAGTTAAGAATTCGATGATTTTGGCCTAGCAGCTCTTCACGCTCGTATCCGCTTACTTCGACGAATTTGTCATTCACATAAGTGATGTCTCCTCTTATATTTGTGATAGAGACAATGGAAGCCTGGTCCAAGGCATATTTCTGCTCATTTAGTTCATTTATTGAGGCGTCAATATTCTGTAGGGCTTTATGAAAGCTTCTGGCAAAAATACCTACTTCGTTATTCTCGTTCACGGGTAGGTAGTCAATTTCGCCTGTTTGCTCATAGCGTTCGAGTGTTTCAGTCAATCTCGAGAGAGGGCGGGTAATTCTGCGAGAGATTAAAATGGCAGCCGTTAAGGCAACTAAAGCTAGCGATAAACCTATAAGCAGGCTTTTGTTGCGAGTTCCTTCCAGAGCTAATGCAAGCTGTTGATGTGAGGATGATAGTAGAATATGGAGTTGTGGGCTGCCATAAGTCGCACCACCTTTTAATACTTTGTAATACGCAGAGTATTTAGTATTGGTACTGTCTTTTAACTGCGTAAACGTCAGCTTGTTGGTGCCTGACTGAAAGTGCTGAGTGAGCTCGGGGAAATCTCTAAGTAAGTTTTTATCATGTGATGATGAACTATTATCTGAAGAGCTTTCCTGATAAAGATATTCACCTTCAGCGTCACTGATATAGAACTGTCTATTGCTATTGTAGCGAGGCAAACCAGAGATAATAGCCATTGGCTTAAGCGTTGCGATTAATACATAGCTGGCTGTATCGTCCAGAACCTTGAATAACGCGTTTGAAACGCTTGAAAAGACCTTTTCTGTTTCCAGCTCAACTAGATCTGGACTTAGGTAGATATCAGAAAAGTAAATCTCCCCCGATTTTAACTTGCCACTTTGCTTCAGTGTAGCTAGGTCTCTTGTTAGAAAGGTGTCTGAGCTTTCCTCTCCGCTCTTGCTGTCAGCCTTGTGGCTTGTATAAAGAACTTCCCAGCCAATTACACTGTCCGGTCTTTTGGCGACTAGCTTGATATTTACTACGCCTGGATTTAAAAGCAAGTAGTGTTCGAGAGTGCGATTGACTGGCTCAGACTCAGTGATGCCTCCTTGCACATAGGCTTGAATGGCATAGTGCTTGCCCAGGGAAACTAAGTCTTGGGCACTTCTTTGAAATATGGATTGATAGCTCGACTCAAGCATCTCAGCTTCGTGCTCAAGCTCCTGTAGGTTCTTTTTCTTTATTTGGGCGATATGATCCAGATACACAGAAATACTGATGATGGTGCCGACAATGAGTGTTAAAGAGAATGTAACTGAGGGGATTAGTAGACTTATAGGGCGCTTCGCACGTTCAGTTTTTGAAGTTCTGATATGTTGATGTGTAAGAGGGGGTGTTTCGCGGGGGCCGCTATCTGTTGATGAGGTGGCGGTGTTGAAAATTAGGCTGCGAGTTATGCCTGCTAGCATAGAAAGGTAAGCAACAATTTTCAGTATATGAGCGATATTGAAATGGTTATCGAAAAGTTGCGTAGAGCCGAATGCCACATGCAGTTGGGTTAGGCACTCTGGAATGCAGCTTAATAAAAACGCCAGGCTGACGGGGTCGCGTTCTTTCTGAAACCAGGTCCAGAACAATGTGGCGGCTAATAAGTATGTCGCTAGTGGAAGGATGTCATAGGGGCGGCTTATCAATTCGCCAGGGAAAGTGGTTTGCGGTAGGTTTTCGCTCACCGAGGCTAGATAAACACTTACGAAGGCCGAACCAACAAAAAAACTATCGCTAAAGGAAGTAGCTTTAGATGCTTGTACAGGGGGGGTTATTGCTGTGATACAAAGCCCATAAGCTTAGTGCCGCCCCAAGGTCATGATTGAAGCATTGAAAAGGCGGGAAAGCGCCCAGGTAAAAGGAATAAAATCAGTGTTCTGGGCTTGAGCATCGATCACTCTTGCTGATGCCAAGGTATGAAAAATGTCGATCGATGCTGCCGAGAGCAATGCAAGCCCCATGATAGGGAGTGTAATATTACGATGATAGTAGTAATGAACAAACGCAAAGATAGCGCCGATACAGGCAATAGAAATTGCGCTCCATTCGAGAATGGTATGTAGGATAGCTCCCTGCAGCGCTTCCAGCATCGAGCTTTGTGTTGTCACTATATCGACTTTTGTCGGCGCAGCGCCAAAGTCAATTCCTAGCATATTAGGTAAAAAAGGTAGAGTGCAGAGAAAAAATAGCCCAATAGTCAGTTTTTTGGGAGACGTCATTCAAACTTCCGAAATATGGTGACGTGGTGCGATGGCATTAAAGAAGTATAGTAGAAATGTCTTCAAGTTCACGTCAGTATGCAAATAATAGGAAAGTCGCTATGCTTTGGTTACACTGAACAAATGGATAGTCTTGGTATGCTTTTGTTTTTTGGGTGCAACTAGCCAAATTGGGTTTAGATGAATTATGAGCGAACAAGCAAAAGCGCTGATTACCGAAATATTTGATGCAGCTTGTGTTAAGCAGTTTGAAAGCTTGGGCTGTCAAATAGAAGTAACGGATAGAAGTTCATATTCCCGAGAAGTGATGGCTTCGTATATTACGGCAGGCTCTGAAGACCTGACAATTTCTTTGCTATTAAAAACACCGCGTTTACTATTAGCGTAAACTATGCCGATAGTTGATGTAGATAGAATTGGTGACCCAAGTTTTCAAGAAGATTGGAATTGTGAATTGGCCAACCGTTTTCTAGGTAGAATAAAAAATAGCTTGGTGCAGCATAATTGTCGGTTGGCTATCGGTTTGCCCGAGGTGATGAGTAAGTCAGATATGAAACACTTTCACTGCGATGGTGAAGAGATTGTTCGTCACTTTTCCATTAGCAGTGAAATAACCGATAGCGTGATGGACTGCCACCTATACGTAGACTTCCACAACGATGCTCTTTATTTAACTGAAGGCCGTCGACCAGTTGAGGACCAAGGTAACGAGGGCGACTTGGTAATCCTGTAGCGCCTAGCTATTGGGCCAAAACGAACGTTATAAATCGTCCCACCACTCTTTAAGCTCTGCCTCTAAACGCTTTTTCTCCTGATGATCTTCAATTGCTCTTCTTGCTTGGGAGCGGCGCTTTGCACGATCTTTTTTCTTTGATTCGCTTTGCTTTTGATGAAGTTCGTGAGCGATATCCATAAAGTCTACATGGATGGCTTCCAGAGAATTTTCTTGCTCAAAAGTGCTCGGGTTCTGAGATTCATGTGCTTGCATAGTGTGTCTCCTAACTGGCATCGATAAAGTTTCGAAATGTTTACTGTTTTGCATCTCACCTTATTTGGAGCTCAGGCTAGCTTTTGGGTGTGACAGTTTTGTGAAGCAAAAATGACGATTTAGACAAAAATATGGGCTTGTGAAGTAGGTCGCTTGGATGATAGTTTTGCCCGCATTTGAGCTTCTTTGTCAGTACGCTGATGGCAAGAGCTGCTCGTCAAGATCGATGATTTAGGAGAATATAACGTGCCCGTCGCCAGCCTAGCCGTCCTGTTTGCGCTGTACTTTTCTCAAGGCCTTCCTTCGGGAGTGCTAGCTCATGCTTTTCCGGCCATTATGCGAGACCAGGGCGTGTCGCTGGAATATATCGGACTGATCAAACTCCTTGCCTTGCCATGGGCTTTAAAGTTTATTTGGGCTCCCTATGTTGATCGTATCGGTTGGGCTCGTATAGGCGTGCATCGAACCTGGATAGTAGCGATGCAGTTATTGCTTGTCGGATTGCTCTTATTAGCTTCTATGTCTAACTATGAAAGCTTGTTTGGCCCCTTGATTGTTATTTTTCTCATCGGAATTCTACTGGTGAATACCTCGGCCGCGACTCAGGATATTGCAACCGACGGTTTGGCTGTGAAAGTTCTAGCAGAGCGTTTCAGGGGAATCGGAAACAGTGTCCAGGTAACAGGTTTTAAGTTGGGAATGATTTTAAGTGGTAGCGGCTTGTTACTAGGGATAGACCACTTTGGTTGGAGTCTGAGTATGCAGCTTATGGCCTTGTTGTTAGTTCTACTAATGTTGCCAATCTTCACTGGAGCTATCCCTGTTTACCCAAAGGTGACCAATAACTTTGATGCAGGTGTTGCTGATAAAGGCATGGCTAGGGCATTGCCTCTAACTGTCTACAAGGGCTTTTTTAAGCGTTCAAATATGCTTGCTTGGGTATTGGTGCTAATCACCTATAAACTGGCAGACTCCTTAGGCTCGGTAATGATCAAGCCCTTGCTGATCGATAGTGGCTTCTCGCTAGGGGACTTGGCAACGATCACTTTATGGTCTTCTATTGCGGGTTTGCTGGGGGCTGCTTTAGGCGGGTATTTATACCTTCGTCTGGGGGCAAAGAATATGATGCTTATTGCTGGCTTGGCCCAGGCTGTGGGAATTGCTCTCTATACGCTAGTGGACCTGCACTGGGTTGGGATTCTTGGGGTCTATGGTCTAAGTATATTCGAGCAAGCAGTCGACGGCATGTCTACAGTAGCCCTTTTCTCGCTGATGATGGCGCAATGTCGTTCCGGACATGAAGGTGCAGACTTTACCGTTCAGGCCAGTATTCAAGTCTTGGTCTCTGGTTTGGCGGCGGCTCTGGGAGGTCTCTTGGCTGGCATGTTGGGGTATTTTTCTACCTTTGTTGTTGCGGGCGCTGTTGGCTTAGTCAGCTTAGTGTTTGTGTTTCATTATTTTCGACAAAAATGATTGATGAAGTTCACACAATAATCGTATAAAATGGCGCTTTTTTGAACGATCAAATTCTGTTCACTCTATATGGCTCATTACAAGAGTTGAAGAATGACTAGGGAATGACCGTTTTGAGGCTTATTTTTTCCTGAATGATAGAGGCGATGAATGTTTACTCGTGATATGACTATAGCTGGCTTTGATGATGAAATAGCAAATGCAATTACTGCTGAAGCAACGCGTCAAGAAGAACACATTGAACTGATTGCATCAGAAAACTACACCAGCCCTCGCGTGATGGAGGCTCAAGGTTCTGCATTAACGAATAAGTATGCTGAAGGCTATCCGGGTAAGCGTTACTACGGTGGTTGTGAGCATGTTGACGTGGTTGAGCAGCTAGCGATTGATCGTGCTAAAGAGTTGTTTGGTGCTGACTACGCAAACGTTCAACCTCATTCAGGTTCGCAAGCCAATGCTGCTGTTTATATGGCGCTTTGCTCTCCCGGCGATACGGTATTGGGAATGAGCTTGGCTCACGGCGGTCACTTGACGCATGGTGCGTCAGTAAGCTTTTCCGGTCGTATCTATAACGCCGTGCAGTACGGTTTGAATGAGCAAACGGGTGAAATCGACTACGATCAGGTTGAAGCGCTTGCTCGTGAACATAAGCCAAAGATGATTGTTGCAGGTTTTTCTGCCTACTCTCGTATTGTTGATTGGCAGCGTTTTCGTGATATTGCTGATGAAGTCGGTGCATTCTTATTCGTAGACATGGCGCATATTGCCGGTTTGGTTGCGGCGGGTGTTTATCCTAGCCCAGTTGGCATCGCTGATGTAGTAACGTCTACTACTCACAAAACCTTGGGTGGTCCCCGTGGCGGTATCATTCTGGCGAAGGCAAATGAAGCGCTAGAGAAGAAATTAAACTTTGCTGTATTCCCTGAAAGCCAGGGCGGCCCTTTGATGCATGTAATAGCTGCTAAAGCGGTGTGCTTTAAAGAAGCTATGTCAGATGAGTACAAGTCTTACCAGTCTCAAGTTGTTGAGAATGCCAAGGCGATGGTTGCAGTTTTCCAGGAGCGTGGCTTTGATGTGGTATCAAATGGCACTGACGATCACTTGTTCCTGCTAGATTTGATCAGCAAAGATATCACGGGTAAAGATGCTGACGCTGCACTAGGCAAAGCGAATATTACAGTGAATAAAAATGCAGTACCTAACGACCCACGCTCACCTTTTGTGACCAGTGGCTTGCGTATCGGTACGCCAGCGGTAACCCGTCGTGGCTTTAAGGCTGCCGAGTGTCAGCAACTAGCGGGCTGGATGTGTGACGTAATTGACGCTTTGGTTAAAGATGCTGAAGATACGACTGCTATTGAAAGTGTTAAGAAGGACGTTATCGACCTTTGTGCTCGCTTCCCAGTATACGCATAAATAGTTAACCCGGTGCGGTGATGAGGCGTTTCCTCATTTCTGCACCTTTGGCCTGCCAGCTGTTAGTGGTTTAGTTGGCTTGCTGCTCTGAATTGGCCTTTCTTCTGAATCAAAAGGTTTTTTGATGCATTGTCCTTTCTGTAGTGCGACGGATACAAAAGTTATCGACTCTCGACTGGTTGCCGATGGCGGCCAGGTTCGCCGTCGCCGTGAATGCCTGTCTTGTAAAGAACGCTTTACTACCTTTGAAACTGCTGAGCTGGTGATGCCGAGAGTGGTTAAGCAGGATGGCACTCGTCAACCTTTTGATGAGGACAAGCTCAACAGAGGCTTCACCAAGGCTTTGGAAAAGCGCCCCGTCAGTATTGAGGCGATTGAAAGCGCGATCAATAACATTAAGGCCCGATTGAGAGCAACAGGCGAGAGAGAGCTAAAAGCGATTGCTATTGGTGAAGAAGTGATGAAAGAGCTGCGTCGCCTGGATGAGGTGGCTTATGTTCGTTTTGCCTCTGTCTATCGTAGTTTCCAGGATATCAATGAATTTAAGGAAGAAGTTGATCGGCTAGCTCGTTCTGAGAATACCAAAAATGACGCTTAGTGCTTTCTCAATAGATGACGCTCACTATATGGCTGAAGCTTTGCGCTTGGCCAATAAAGGGGTGTATACAACCCAGCCAAACCCACGGGTAGGTTGTGTCTTGGTGAGGGGCGGTCAAATTGTGGGGCGTGGTTGGCATAAGAAGGCCGGAACAGGGCATGCAGAGGTAAACGCCCTCGCTGAAGCGGGAGGACTCGCGCAAGGTTCGACAGCTTACGTTACTTTGGAACCCTGCAGCCACTTTGGTCGAACACCTCCCTGTGCTAAAGCCTTAATTGATGCTCAAGTATCTGAGGTGGTTGCTGCGATGCTGGATCCGAATCCTGAGGTGTCAGGTCGAGGCTTTAAACTTCTGGAGGATGCGGGAATAAAAGTACGCTATGGCTTGATGGAAGCTGAGGCGCGGGCACTTAATCAAGGCTTTATTAAGCGAATGGAAACTGGTTTGCCTTATCTTCGGATTAAAATGGCGACCAGTGTTGATGGTCGTACCGCCATGGAGTCCGGGGAAAGTCAGTGGATAACTGGCCCGGCTGCACGTTCTGACGTACAGCGTTTGCGTGCCCGAAGCTCTGCTATTATTAGTGGCATTGGTACCATTCTTCATGATGATGCAGCCCTAACGGTTAGAGCTAGTGAACTGGGTCTTGATCCTGAATGGTCCCGAGAAATTGAAAAAATTCAGCCTTTGCGTGTCATTCTTGATCGTCAGGCTCGCTTGCCTAAGACTGCTCGACTATTAGAACAGGAAACGCCTATATTGTGGTGTGTTTCAGAGGCCAGTGAGCTAAGCCAGGAAGCGCAGGAGGTGTCTCAGCTTGGTTTTGTTGATGTGCTTCGCTTGTCTTCTGCATCAAGTTCAAATGATGCGCATAGTGAGCTGCAAGAAGTGATGTCCAAATTAGCTGAGCTTCAGTGCAATGAGGTGTTACTAGAGGCTGGAGCCTTGTTAGCGGGAAGCATTATTGAACAGGGTTTGTGGGACGAACTCTTGGTTTACATGGCGCCAAAATTATTAGGAAGTAAAGCTCGACCGCTTGCTGAACTTGGTTTAGATAAAATGTCTGAGAGTATTGATCTGGACTTAAAAGACTTGAGGCTGGTTGGTCAGGACATTCGAATGATTTATATGCCGGCTGAAGTGTCAGGCTCTCGCTAGCGTAAAGGATTGGATAAGCGATGTTTACAGGAATTATTGAAGCGCTTGGTGTGATCGAGCGATCAGAATCAAAAGGGCGAGACCTTGTTTTAACTATTTCGACAGGCAATTTGGATCTGTCGGACGTAAAGCTAGGCGATAGTATTGCGGTAAATGGCGTATGCTTAACGGTAGTAACTTTGAACTCAAAAGGGTTTACTGCAGACGTATCGGCAGAGTCCTTGGTGCATACTAATCTCAAAGAGTTTCAAGCGGGTACGAAGGTTAATTTAGAGAAAGCGCTGACTTTATCGACACGTTTAGGTGGCCATTTGGTAAGTGGTCATGTTGATGGTGTGGGTCAAGTGCTTGCCAGAAAGCAGGATGGACGCTCGATTCGTTTTGATATTCGTAGTCCAGAAGAAATTCGCCGCTATATTGCAAACAAAGGCTCGGTAACGGTTGATGGGGTTAGCCTCACGGTAACCGGGCTGTTAGCAGAAGGCTTTTCGCTGAATATTGTGCCACACACGGCAGGCGAAACGACTATCGACGCTTATCAGGTTGGCCAATCAGTTCATATAGAGGTTGATTTGATGGCTCGTTATGCTGAGCGCCTATTACAGGTAGGCTCTTCTGATGTCACTGAACAGAAAACGGAAGGCAACTTGGATAAGGCCTTTCTGGCACAAAATGGTTTTTTAAGATAAACCTTTTACACTGTATTAAATAATAGGCAGCGTTTCACCTTCGATATCGCTGCCTTTTAAGATGAATAACACTGGGGAGGCTCAATGGAGCTCAACACCGTAGAAGAATTAGTTGAAGATATCCGTCAAGGCAAAATGGTTATATTGATGGATGATGAAGATCGTGAGAACGAGGGCGATCTAGTGATTGCGGCTGAACAGGTTCGTCCGGAAGATATTAACTTTATGGCGACACATGCGAGAGGCTTGATCTGTATGACGATGTCGGCAGAGCGGGCAGACTTCTTCGGCTTACCGCCGATGGCTCACGCAAACAATGCTCAGTTTTCAACTAACTTTACTGTGTCTATTGAAGCGGCTTCGGGTGTGACAACAGGTATTTCAGCGGCTGATCGTGCGCACACTATTCGTACAGCTGTAGGACGTAACACTAAGCCAAGTGAAATTGTTCAGCCTGGCCATGTGTTTCCAATTGTGGCGCAGCCTGGTGGTGTATTAAGCCGAGCAGGGCATACTGAAGCAGGTTGCGATCTGGCTCGTATGGCAGGTTTTGAGGCGGCTTCAGTTATAGTCGAAATTATGAATGAAGACGGTACTATGGCTCGTCGTCCTGATCTTGAAGTCTTCGCAAAAGAGCATGATTTGAAGATTGGCACAATCGCCGACATGATTCACTATCGGGCGTTGAATGAGCAGACCGTTGTTAAGCAAGAAGAGAATCAGGTTGAGACCGAGCATGGCACATTTGATCTGATTACTTATAAAGATACCTTGCAAGGTCATGTTCACATGGCGTTTGTAAGAGGTGATTTATCAAAGGTGGATGCGCCGGTTATTCGGGTTCAGTCTCCTGATATCCTGCGTGATAGTTTAGGTGTTAAAGTGCCAGGATCGCAGAGTTGGTCTATGCAGCATTCGTTAGAGCGAATCAATGAAGAAGGCGCTGGCGCCTTAGTAGTTTTAGGTGGCCCGGCTGTTGACTTGGAAGAACGCTTGGCAGGATTTTTTGTGAACAAGCCAGCACCTTCGCAGACAGGAACGGGGGCGTATTTGACAGTGGGCACAGGCTCTCAGATCTTGCGTGATTTAGGCGTGACAAAAATGCGCCTATTGAATCCACCTGTTAAGTTTTCAGCTATTTCAGGTTTCGATTTGGAAGTGGTTGAATTTATTCCATATACAGCTTCTTGATGAAGTGGCTATTGAAATAAAACGAAACGAATTTTAAGAACGGTAACATACTAAAGAGAAAGGTCTTATGCGAAATATTAAAACCTATGAAGGTGATTTTAGAGATACGACGGGTGCAAAGTTTGCGATTATCGTGACACGATGGAACTCCTTTGTGGTAGAAAGCTTGCTAGAAGGTGCGGTGGATTCTTTGGTACGTCACGGTATTGATGAGAGTGATATCGAGATATTCCGCATTCCTGGCGCATTTGAAATGCCTTTAGCCGTGAAACGTGTTGCTGAAACTAAAAAGTATGACGCAGTGGTTGCTTTAGGAGCGGTGATCAGAGGCGGTACGCCTCACTTCGAGTATGTTGCTGGAGAGTGTGTGAAAGGTTTGGGTGCCGTATCATTGGATACAGGTATTCCTGTTGCCTTTGGCGTTCTGACGGTGGACACCATTGAGCAGGCGATTGAACGTGCCGGCACCAAAGCGGGTAACAAAGGTGAAGAAGCTGCGATGTCAGTTCTAGAGATGGTTCAACTATTTAAACAGTCAGGTATTTAAGTGAGCGAATCTAACCCTGCCGCAGGCGGTCAGCCTGTAAAGAAAACTGGAACGGCACAGCGTAAGAAGGCTCGAAAGTTGGTTCTTCAGGCGCTATATCAGTGGCAAATTTCCGGCTCCAGTATTGCTCAGGTAGAAGCAGAGTTTCGTACCGATCATGACTTTGATCGTATCGACTCGGCTTACTTTCGTGAAGTCTTTAGCGGTATACCTAAAGAAGTGACAGAATTGGATCAGGCAATTGAGCCTTTTCTGGATCGCGCAATTGTGGATGTTGACCCGGTAGAGATGAATGTTCTGCGTATGGGTGTCTTTGAATTTAAGCACCGCATTGATGTGCCTTACCGTGTGGTTATTAATGAGGCTGTTGAACTGGCTAAGTCATTCGGTGGTACTGATGGCCACAAGTATGTGAATAGTATTCTTGATAAGCTCGCCTTGCGTTTGCGCGCGGCTGAAACACGTCATAAACCCTCTTAGTGTTATAGCAACTTAGTTGATCCGATGCCATCTGCTCCTTCTGAATTCCAAATAATTAAACGGTATTTTGAAGGAGTGGGGCCTATCGATAAGCAGCTCGTTAACCAGGGTATAGGTGACGATTGTGCTGTCATTAACCCTCCTGCGAATAAGTCTCTGTGCTTCTCACTTGATACTATGGTTGAGGGGCGGCACTTTCCCAAGTCGGCACCGCCGCAACAATTGGCTATCCGAGCAATGTCTGCGTCATTGAGTGATTTGGCTGCAATGGGGGCGTCACCAGCATTCTTTACCTTGTCTTTGACGCTTCCTGATTCTGACCCAGATTGGCTTGAAGGCTTTTCAAGGGGGCTCAAGTATATGGCGGAGCGTTATCAATTGAGCCTCTTGGGCGGAGATACAACGCGAGGGCCATTAACTATTGGTATTCAGGTGCATGGTTTTACAGCTCAAGACAAAGCGCTACGTCGTAGTGGTGCTACAGAAGGCGAGGTGTTGGTTGTGACAGGGTGCTTGGGTGATGCGGGTGCTGCGCTAGACCTGCTGGATAAGAGTGCGCTTAGTGGCGTTGAGGAATACCTCCTGGGTCGATACTATGCTCCCACGCCAAGATTTGCAGAGGGCTTATTGATCACCCCCTACGCGAGTGCTTGTATTGATATCTCGGATGGTTTGCTAGCTGATGCAGGGCATATTGCTGAGTCTTCTTCATGTGGCCTAAGGATTGACCTGGACGCCTTGCCCTTGTCGAAAGAATTGCGTGAATTTTCTAAAGATAGAGCTGCGCTACTGGCACTGACTGCAGGAGATGACTACGAGTTACTTTTTACGATCCCTGAGGAAGGTTGGCAGGTATTGGAGTCGAAGGCTGAGGCGAGTGCTTTCACTAGAATAGGGCGGGTTGAGCCCAAGAGTTTTGGTGTTAAGGTCTTTTCTGGTGAGCAGGAAGTCGAAATAGAGAGAAAGGGGTTTCAGCATTTTGAGTAAGTTACCGCAAGGTTTTTTAAAGAATCCGGCACACTTTGCTGCTTTTGGTTTTGGTAGTGGTTGTGCACCGAAGGCACCCGGGACAGCAGGAACATTAATGGCGATTGTTCCTTATTTATGGCTGCAGCATTTAGCCTTAGAGTGGTACTTGGTGGTTATTGTGCTGAGCTTTGTTGTTGGCTGTTGGCTGTGTGCTAAAGCTTCCAAAGCCTTGGGTGTTCATGATCATGGCGGAATTGTTTGGGACGAGTTTGTTGGCTATTGGATAGCAATGATAGGCGCGCCGAAAGGCTGGTTGCCTATTGTACTAGGCTTCATTCTGTTTCGGGTTTTTGACATCTGGAAACCGCAGCCGATTAAATATCTGGATCAGCATATCCATGGTGGTAGCGGTATCATGATTGATGATGTGATTGCTGGCCTTTTTGCTCTAGTGATTCTGCAAGTTCTCTATTTTAGCTTACCGGGCTTGTTCTGAACTTCGATTTCTAGCGCATTATTTCTTAATGCGCTAGTTCACTTTGCAGAATGCTTTAATGGGCTGTTTCTTTGGTATAGGGAGCTGGCAGTTTGTTGATGATTTTTAAAAAGCTTTGCAGGCTATCCCGGGCTCTTTCTTTATTTGCATAAGGCCCGCTATCGAAGCCTTCACGAGTAGAAAAGTACCACTTATTACCAACACTGAAAAAGCGACTGCTGCGAAAAGGTATTTCCCCTTGTTCGCCTGTGCGGTGTGAAAGATCGGCTTGTTCATTCATTGGTGTATCCTCCAATTAATACTTGTCGTTGTTGTTATTTTACTTAACTGTATAACAAATTCCCGAAAAATCAATTTGTTGCCAAGAGGTGTGCTTGGAGGCACAATGCTGTCAGTTATTTTTCCACTTAGAGGCGTTTATGTATCGATTTTTTCAAGGCTTAAGAAGGCCAAAGTTTTTAGGTTTAGTGTTAAGTTTAGTTTTATTGAGTGCTTGTTCTGCTTCAAATAAGGTGGTGCAAACCTACGAAGGAAATATATTGCCTCAGGATCAGTTAGCGGTAGTGCTTGCTCCAGAAAATATAAGTCTGATTTCTGTTAATGGGCGAGAGGTTCCTACTTATCTGTTAAGTAATATTGAAACAAAATATGGCCTGAGAGCCGGTCTTAACCAGCTTGTATTCAAGTACGAAAGTATCTGGGCGAAGCCTGGTCCTCAGACAAATGGAAATAGTAGGTCAGAGAAAACCGAGTCACAGTTAGTGATGCTCGAGTTTAATGCTCTGGCAGGGGAGTCATATAACTTTGTATATGCCGAAGCGGATAATATCAGAGAGGCTCGTAGCTTGGCTTCAAACTTCTCTGCATCGCTTGTTGATAAGGTGGGGCAGGAGCTTGCTGTTTCAGTCCCCTATACCGAGAAGAGCTCGGCTAATCAGAAGGTTTTCGTATCCGGGAAGGTGACTGGCGCCGACTCAGGCTTGAGTGAGTCAAAAAGTGAAGCTGCTTCCAGTCTGGTCTCGCTGAAAGAGCTTTGGGGGAAGACTAGCACTGAAGATAGAAAAGCCTTTTTGGTTTGGGCGTTTCAGGAGTAAAAAAGCGCTAAGTCGGCTTAGGTCGAAGAGCTGGCTCTACAGCTTGCCGCTATTTTCCTACGCAAAAGATGTTGCTGACTAAGCCGGCAACATCTTCGATAAAACCAGTCTTGTTTGTATTTGGCTCACTCAGATCAATATCGGTGCAATCTGGTATTTCTGTTTCGCTACTTAGAATCGTTTCTATCGCTGTCTGAAAGTATTTTTCAAAGGGTTGCTTAAGGGACAGTGCTTCAGGGTTGTAGGTGCAGGTGACACTGTAATTGCCGTTATAACTCACAATCATCAGTGCTAAACCAATACCGTCAAATAAAGGCGCAGTGCTAATAAATTGTGTTAATTCTGCATTTTCAAAGTAGAGCGGGAATTGAGGGCCAGGAATGTTAATGATCGGTAAATTGAACATCGGCTTATGTTTCTGTGCCAGTAGAAACTCAGAATAAACTCGTGCAGACAGTCCCGCAATGCAAGAGGGAACGAGTTCGGTCAAGTGGCTGGCTGATATTGCTGAGTCGTAGTGATTTTCCAAGGTTGCTGCCTTGTGAATCATGCAAATTCGCTTTATCGGGTCCTGCTCTGTGCTAGCAAGTGAGAATAATGTGGCGGCTAGCTGGTTTCCGGACTTAACGTCGAGGCTTGTTGAGCGAACAGATATCGGTGCTAGCGCAATAAGGTCTGATTCGGACTCGGCTTCCATATCTCTAAGATAGCTGGCAATGGCTTCGGCGCAGATCCCCATGACAACGTCATTTGTTGTGACTGAGCCAAGGCCTTTCTTAATCGACCTTACTTGATTGAGAGGAATCTCTATATTCTCGATCGCACGAGACTTGCTGATCTTTTGATTCATTGGTGTGTCGGCAACCTTCATCAGACTAGATGGAAGGTTGAGAGAGGAAAGGCGCTCGGTGATAACGGAGTAAAATACCGAGGCAGCCGTGTCTTTTGCCAGTAAAGTGAGTTTTGCCGGAATATTAAATACGTTGTTATAGGCTGCACCTAGCCAGGAACCTGTGTCGGGCAGAGGGGTTGGTGTCCAGTCTTGATCTGATTCAGGTTTTGTCACTTCAGGGCTGACATGAACTAACTGGCTTAGAATATCTTCACCACTTACTCCGTCAATAGCTGTGATGTGAACCTTCAGCAGAAGAGCGAAGTGTTCTTGCTCGTAGCTTTTGCTTGGGTCAACTTGCAAATCCTCAATATATCTAGCTTCCCAAAGAGGGCGAGTCCGGTCGAGCGGCGCACTAAAAAAGTCGGCTGCGCTATTGAGTAGCGTTTCTTTCTGGCTTAATTTGTCGTGGCTGATATGTCGGGCGGCGTCAAAGTCCGGGTCGTCAGTCCAGACGGGTAGGTCTAGATTGAGAGGGTATTCGACTAAGCGCTCACGAAAGAATGGTTCATTCCCGAGTTTTGACTGGAGTACACGTTGAAAGTGCTCAAAATCAAGTGTGTTGTCGCCTTTAGGGCGCTGGAATACGAAAACACCACCTACGTGGAGAGGGGTGTGTTCGGTTTCCAGATATAAAAACGAAGAATCAAGTTCGGACAGCTGCTGCATTCATCAGGCTCATGTTTATACTTTTAATGTTTATAGTATATCGAAGCTTTGTGCGATGGAATAACTTATTTGTCTCTCTGGACTGCAAGCTTTGCCAGCCCAGCAAGTGCTTCTTTATAAACGCTGCCTGGAAGAATACCTAGGCAGTCGCATGCTTTTTGATAAGCTAGATCAGCCTGCTTTTTAGTGTAATCTAGCGCGCCACTATTTTGTACAGCGATACAGATTGCATCGAGCTGGCTTGCGTCACCATTACGGATGGCTTTACGAATTAGAACTCGCTCTTCTTCACTGCCGTTTTTCATAGTGTAGATCAGCGGCAAGGTTGGTTTGCCCTCGGCCAGGTCATCGCCGACATTCTTGCCCATTGTCTCGGCGTCGCCAATGTAATCCAGCATGTCGTCAACCAGCTGGAATGCTAAGCCTAGCTGCAGGCCGTATTCCTTTAAGGCTTCTTGTTGCTCAGTACTTGCGTTTGCAAGCAGAGCTGAAGAGTGAGACGCTGCCTCAAATAGCATTGCTGTTTTATTTTTTATGACTTCAAAATAGGCTTCTTCTGATACGTCAGGGTTTTTGCAGTTCATTAACTGGAAAACTTCCCCTTCGGCAATGACATTGGTTGCATTCGATAGCACTTCCATAACCGGAACGCTGCCGATATCGACCATCATTTGAAAAGCTCTCGAGTACAAAAAGTCGCCGACTAGTACGCTGGGAGCATTGCCCCACTTGGCATTGGCAGTAGAGCGCCCGCGGCGCATGTTTGATGTGTCGACAACGTCGTCATGTAATAATGTGGCTGTATGCAAAAACTCGATAATAGTGGCTAGTTTGCATTGATCCTGACTAGCTTCCCCTAAGGCTCTGCTGGTAAGAAGGACTAGTAAGGGGCGCATACGCTTACCACCGCTTTCGACGATATATTGCGCAATTTTTTCTACTAAGGGGACATCTGAAGATAACTGGGAAGTGATAAACTGGTTTACTTCACTGAAGTCTTTTTCAACGCTGTCGTAGATTGCCTGAATTTGCATATTGAATATCTTAAAATAGAGCCGACTAAAATTGGCTGACATGCTAGGGGGGCTGTGCTTGTCTGTCAAGAATTACTATCCGCCATACAATAATTAAAGTCTTGTTTTGGCTAGAATGTGCTTGCAACACTTGGTTGAATAAAATACAATTGCGCGCCCTAAAAGTCATGGGTGTTCTCAGTGATAGGGTTGCCAAAGAGCTTCCTTTAGAAACTGGAGATCAGATTTTTCAAAAAACTGTAAATATCAGTTTGGGGAAAATTGGTCGTAAGTAACACATGCGGGTAGAAAGTGAGGCCGGAGATTTAGTTCTCAATATATAGGTCTTGGTAAGTTTGATTCATCTGGGTAATGCTTATTATTAGCGGAAGTTCAGGTGTGTTAGGCGATATGAAAAATTTGGAGAAAACCAAATGTACGCAGTTATTGTAAGCGGTGGTAAGCAGCACCGTGTCACCGAAGGTGAAGTGTTAAAGCTGGAAAAAATTGAAGTTGAAACAGGTGGGACGGTTGAATTTGACCGTGTATTACTTGTTGCAAATGGCGACGATGTTAAAGTTGGCGCGCCAAATGTTGAGGGTGCAAAAGTAACGGCTGAGGTTGTTGATCATGGTCGTCACGAGAAGGTACGTATCTTGAAGTTCAAGCGTCGTAAGCACCACATGAAGAGAATGGGTCACCGTCAGTGGTATACTGAGGTGAAAATTACTGGAATTAAAGGCTAACACTGAGTTTATGGTCGCTCTCAGGAGCAATTAAACCGGTTTAGATACGAACAGACAATAGGAGTAGGATAATGGCTCATAAGAAGGCGGGTGGTAGTACCCGCAACGGTCGCGATTCGGAGTCGAAACGTTTAGGTGTTAAGCGATTCGGTGGTGAAGTAGTTAAAGCAGGCAACATTATTGTGCGTCAACGTGGTACACGTTTCCACGCAGGCGATAATGTTGGTTGTGGTAAGGATCATACATTGTTTGCAACATCTGGTGGTGTTGTGAAGTTTGTAACAAAAGGTCCTTTGA